>JBFFIL010000021.1:0-11301 GCA_041556535.1 Acidimicrobiia bacterium
CTCCGAGACAAGGACCGCAGCCGGGCCTGCATCAGCGAAAAAGGCGCCCGTTACTCGAAAAGGGCCGAAAGGCATGGTCGACAAGCTTCAGGAGATCTGGGGGTTCAAGGTCTGGGTGATCGACAACAACCCGGTGACGGTCGGGAAACTGACGGTCGCCTTGGTGATCCTGGTTGTCGGCGTAAATGGGACGGGGAAGACAACGACCATCGCCAAGCTCGGGAGATGGCTGATGTCGCAGGGAACGAGCGTGATCCTCGGAGCAGCGGACACATTCCGCGCGGCGGCGGGGAGGCAGTTGCAGGCGTGGGGGGACCGTCTGGCCACTCGCGTGGTCGTGGGGGCGGAAGGTGCCGACCCGGCCTCCGTCGCCTATGACGCGGTCGAAGCGGCCCGAGCAGCCGGGGTGGACGTGGTGATCGTCGACACCGCCGGACGGCTCCACGACAAGAAGAACCTCATGGAGGAGCTGGGCAAGATCCATCGGGTTGTCGCTGGCGAACGAGGCGTCGACGAGGTTCTACTGGTCTTGGACGCGACGCTTGGGCAAAACGGCCTGGCTCAGGTGCGTGAGTTCGCTGCAGCAGTGCCGGTGAGTGGGATCGTCTTGGCGAAGCTGGACGGGACCGCCAAGGGAGGCATCGTTGTCGCCGTCGAGAGGGAGATGGGCGTGCCCGTGAAGTTCGTGGGGACCGGAGAGGGCATTCGGGACCTGGCCCCCTTCGACCCTCAAGAGTTCGTAGCCGCTTTACTGGGGGAATCGTGAGAACCGACGATCTGGTCGCACTGGCCCGTGGAGCAGCAGAGGGATCGTATTCGCCGTATTCGGGCTTCAGGGTGGGAGCGGTCGTTGTTGGGCGAGACGGTGAGATATTCACGGGCGCCAATGTCGAGAACGCGTCCTATCCGATCACGTCATGTGCCGAGACGACGGCGGTCAACACGGCCGTGTCGCAGGGGGTCCGCAAGATCGACACTGTCGTGGTTGCGTGCATCGACGGCGCCGATGTTGATGGTGCTTACCCGTGTGGTGGTTGTCGGCAGACGATGGCCGAGTTCGGCGTGGAGCGGGTGATCGTCACGGCAGGTGATGGCTCCGCGGTGAGGGAGCACACACTCGATGAGCTCTTGCCCCATCAGTTCGGGTCGAAGGATCTGCCCTAGAACGGGTCCCAATGAGCCGGCTCGGTCGCCGGCACCGTGTTCGCGATGATCGTGACCGTCGCACTGGTGGTCTCGACGAACCCTCCGGCGGGCCATATCCCCGCGTTGACCGCTACCGAGCTTCGGGGGTGACCGCTGCTGCCCCACTCGACATAGCTGAGGATCGAGTCGGAACTGCCAAAGCTGTTCGAGTCGTAGAGCGCCACTTCGCCATCGGACGCAACGAGTTGGCCAATCCCGGCTGACTCGTCGATGACCAGTGCGCCGGGAGGGGGCAGGAACACGCTGCCTCCCGCACTCACCGCGACCGACTGGCCCACAGGTACCTCGAGGTCGGGGAAAGCCCAGTAGGCGGGCCGCTGGCAGAGGAAGTGGCCTGCGAGGTTCCCGGTCTCATCACCGATGTTGGTGATCACCACCATCCGCCCGGTGCCGAAACTGACTGAGCTGATGACGAATTGGGCACCACCCGAGGTGGCAGCCTGTGTCGTCGTCGTGGCCTCCGTCCCGCTGGTCGTTGTCGTCCCGGGCCCGTCGGTGGTCGAAGATGAGGGAGCACCTGTTGAGGTGGTGGACGTCGGCGTGGTCGGCTCAGGCGTGGCCGTCGAACATGCTGCCGCGAGCAGGGCGAGTGAGACCAGGAGTGAAACCCTGCGCATGGCCAAACCCTACGCCAGAGCGGGCGATAGATGGCTAACGGCTACGCAGTGCCTCGATCAGGGCCGGCAGCACCTTGTGCACGTCTCCGACGATTCCCAGGTCGGCCAACGAGAAGATGGGTGCGTCGGGGTCCTTGTTCACGGCGATGATGGTGGTCGAGTCCTTCATGCCCACGACGTGCTGCATCGCTCCCGAGATACCGGCAGCTATGTAGATGTCGGGTTTGACAGTCTTCCCAGTCTGACCAACCTGCATGGCGTAGGGCACCCACCCGGCGTCGACGATGGCCCTGGTTGCCCCGGTGGCGGCGCCGAGCAGTCCCGCCAGGGTGACGACGAGGTCGTACCCTTCGGCAGAGCCGAGCCCGCGCCCTCCGGAAACGACGATCTTGGCGTCGCTCAATTGCGGGCCGCTGCGCTCCTCCACGTGCGAATCCGACACGGTGGCTTCCGAGCGTCCGACATCGGGGAGTTCTAGGTTGCTGACCGCCGGCGCTTCGCCGCCGATCGGCTCCGCGGCGAAGGACTTTGGCCTTATCAGGACGATCGGTGTTCCGTTGGACATCGATGCCGTAGCTATTTGGGTACCGCCGTTGATCTCGTGGGTCGTCTCGACGACTCCGTCACCAATCCGGACATCCGAGGCGTTGGAGAGGACACCCACCCCGAGGCGTGCGGCGAGTCGGCCTGCGATGTCACGGTCTGTGTAAGCCTGGCCGAACAGGACGAGGTCGGGGGCGCCTGCTTCGATCGAAGCAGCCAGTGCCGCGGCCATCGGCCCTGACGGCAGTCTGTCGCCCGGGTCGGCATGCATCACTCGGGACGCTCCGTGCTCACCCAACTCGGTGAAGGCCGGCTCCGAGCCTCCACCGAGATAGATGGCTGTCACGTCGCCGAGCGTCCGGGCCTTGGCGAGGAGCTCGAGCCCGATCGCCGATGGTGAGCCATCCACCTCCTCGACAAACACCCACACCGATGACACCTAGACCACCTTTCGGTCTGCGAGAAGGGCAAGGATTTCGAGATGGGCCTCGCCGTCATCTTCGATCTTGCGCCCTGAGGCGCGTTCGGGTGCCGCAGTTACCGATGTGACGGTTTGGCCACGCGATCGATCGATACCCAGGTCGGAGAGTGTGAGGGTGTCGACCGGCTTCTTCTTGGCGTCCATGATCCCTTTGAACGTCGGGTAGCGCGGCTCCACGACGCCGGCAGTAACCGTGATCACGGCCGGAAGCGTCGCAGTGACGACGTCGTAGCCGTCCGCGGTCTGACGATGGATGGTCACCGCACCGTCCCCCGCCTCGACGTGGGTGGCGTAGGTCAGGGCGGGGACATCGAGAAGCTCGGCGAGCATTTGAGGTACCACGCCCGAGTAGCCGTCGGTCGACTCTGTCCCGGCGATCACGAGGTCGAAGCCCTCTCTCTCGATCGCCGCCGCCAGCACGCGGGCTGTCGTGATGGCGTCCGAGCCGCGCAGAGATCCGTCGTCGACTATCACCGCCTTGTCTGCCCCCATTGCGAGCGCCTGTCGTATCGCCTGGGCGTTTCCCGTCGGGCCCATGCTCACGAGGGTGACGGTGCCGTCGGCGGTGTCGGCGATTTGGAGACCCATCTCCACCCCGTACCGGTCGGTGTCGTCCATGACCTGGTCATCGGGCCGAACCAGCCAGTGGACTCCCTCTTCGAGGGTGTAGGGGGTAGCGGGATCCGGGATCTGCTTCACACAGACCGCGACCTTCATTCGGCTGTTCTCCTTGTGTCGAGGCGGCCGGGGATGGTACCGATCAGTCGATGCGGTCGACAATCAGTGAAGGCGGCGCGATATGGGTACCGCTGATCGTCCATGCCGAGGAGAGATCCTCTCGATTGTCCTGCCAGCGGCTCTCGTCGGAGTAGCGCACAACCGCAAGGGGTTGGCCCTCTGTGACCGGGTCGCCGATCTTTGCCAGGACAGAGATCCCCACACCCGGATCGATGGCGTCCTTCTTGGCGACCCGCCCCGCGCCGAGATTCGTGGCGGCGACGCCGATGGTCAATGCGTCGCAGCGGGTCACGTAGCCACCGCGGGAGGCGGTGATGGTTGCCTCTAGTGGGGCTCGCGCGAGAAGGCTCGGGTCTTCGATCACCGACGGGTCGCCGCCGTGGGCCCGGGTGATCTCGATGAACTTCGCCAGCGCGGCTCCCGACTCAATTGCCTCTTCGAGACGTCCCCGCCCCCCGTCGACTCCAGCCAGCTCGAGCATCACCTCCCCGAGGACCATGGTCAATTCGGTCACGTCGTCGGGCCCTTCACCGTTGAGGACTGCTACCGACTCGGCGATCTCGTTCGCATTCCCCACCTCGACGCCGAGTGGTTGCTCCATCGACGTGATCAGAGCCACGGTCTCGACGCCGCTCCCGGTTCCTATGTCCACCATGGTCCGGGCGAGCTCTCTCGAGTCGGAGAGGGCTCGCATGGCCGCACCCGAGCCGGTCTTGACGTCGAGTACCAGGCCGTTGAGCCCCTCGGCAAGCTTCTTCGACATTATCGAGGCTGCGATGAGCGGGATCGAGGGCACGGTCCCGGTGACGTCCCGCAGGGCGTAGAGCCTTTTGTCTGCCGGCACCATCGTCGCAGACTGCCCGGCCATGACCAGGCCATGCCTTTCGAGGATCGAGCGGAACCTGGCCGTGTCCAGTTCCGTGGTGAACCCCGGGATCGACTCCAGTTTGTCCAGCGTCCCTCCCGTGTGGGCGAGCCCCCGACCGGACATCATCGGGACTGCCACTCCGCATGAGGCGACTGTGGGGGCGAGAGGGATGGAGATCTTGTCGCCTACCCCTCCCGTCGAGTGCTTGTCGACCTTCGGCAAAGGCACGTCGGAAAAGTCGAGTATGTCGCCAGAGCGCAGCATCGACGACGTCATGACCGTCAGCTCCTGGCTGTTCATGCCATTGAGCAAGATCGCCATCGCCATCGCGGCCATCTGGTAGTCGGGTATGGATCCTTTGGCGTAAGCGGCGATCAACCATTCGATCTGGTCCGGGCTGAGAGCGCCTCCGTCTCGCTTGATGACGATCAGGTCCTCGGCTGTGTATGCCATCGCCGAGTGAATCTAACCCGGCTGGGATGGGCCGCCGTTCAGGGTTTGAAGACCATGAGGCCGACGACGACCAGGCAAATCAAGACACCGATCCGAGCGGCTGCGAAGCCGCGCCGATAGCGGACCTCCCCGACTGGGTGCAGAGCATCGCCAACTTCGTCCCGACCTATTGGGCGATGGAAGGCTTCCTCGACGTCATACTGCGAGGGGAGGGCGTTGCTGCGGTCACCGTCCCGACATTGATCCTCCTGGGTTTCACGGCGGTCTTCACCCTCGTCGCCGCGGCCAAGTTCAGGAGTGCCGAGACGAAGATCTATGTGGGGTGAGGGCGACCCTGCCTTTGACGACCAGCACGCCGTCGTCGGAGAGCAGTCGGATCTGGAGCTCGGGATTCGGCGACTTGAGATAGCCGCCTGACCCGACCACCCGCCACCACGGGATACTGGCTCCGACTACCCGGAGGAGGGTCCCGACCGCTCGAGCGGCTCCGGGGTAGCCCGCTTCCGCCGCCACCTCTCCGTACGTCATGAGGTCACCGGGCTCGAGGCTCTGGATCACGCCGACGACGGCATCTTCGAAGTCCGTCATACCGTCCCGAACAGGCGGTCTCCCATGTCACCCAGCCCGGGTGCTATGTAGAAGCTGGGGTTGAGCTCCCGGTCCAGTGCTGCGGCGACCACTCGAACGTCCGGGTGGTCCTCCTCCATCTTGGCGACGCCTTCGGGCGCGGCCACCACGCAAACGGCCGTTATGTCCTTCGCGCCGTTCTCCTTGACCTTGTCTATCGCCCAGGAGAGGGAGCCTCCGGTCGCCAGCATCGGCTCGAGGATCAGGACCCGTGCCGGACCCAGCTGGGGAAAGCGGGTGTAGTACTCCATGGGCTCGGCGGTGTCCTCGTTGCGCTGCACTCCTGCAAACCCGACCGCCGCGTCGGGAATGAGGGTGAGAACCGAGTGGAGGAGGCCGAGACCGGCGCGGAGGACGGCCACCGCGACCACGGGCCGCAGGAGTCGTGTGCCCGTCGTCTCCTCGAGTGGGGTTGTGATGGGCACGGCTTCGGTGGAGAGGTCGGAAATGGCCTCCGCCACGAGGAGATATCCGAGCCTCTCCGCCGTCGTGCGGAACAGCGGTGGCTCGGTGTCCTGGCTGCGAAGGACGGTCAGCAGGTCTGCTGCGAGCGGGTGGTCAACAATGGTGATCGGCATGAGAATGCAGCCTACGGGTACGGTCCTCACCGTGCCGAAGGAACACATCAACGGGATCGACGTCTACTACGAGATCACCGGCACGGGCCGGCCGCTTGTGTTCCTCCACGGCCTCGGGTCCAGCACGCGGGACTGGGAATATCAGGTGGAGCACTTCTCTCGAACCCACGAAGTGGTCACTGTCGATTTCAGAGGTCATGGCCGATCGGACAAGCCGGCTGAGAGGTACACGATCCCGCTGTTCGGTGCGGACACCGCCGAGGTGATCTCGAGACTCGGGTTGGCTCGGCCGACTGTGGCGGGGATCTCACTGGGCGGCATGGTCGCGTTCCAACTCGCCGCCGACCATCCGGGTGTGATAGGCAGGCTGGTGGCGGTCAACGCCGTGCCGGAGTTCAAGATCGAGGGTGTCGGTTTCAGAGTTCAGGTAGCACTCAGGAAACTGATCACCCGTTTCGCAGACATGGAGAAGATCGGTGAGATCCTCGCGGGCCGGTTGTTCCCCGCTCCAGACATGGAGGAGCAACGTCAGAAGATGATCGAGCGCTGGGCCGAAAATGATAAGGCTGCGTACCAATCTGCCTTCAGGGCCATCCTGGACTGGGAGGGTGTGGCTGAGCTGATGCGCTCATTCGACCGCCCGACGCTGTTCATCGTGTCCGACGAGGACTACACCTCGGTGGAATCGAAGACGAGGTATGTCGAATCGATGTCGAATGCCGAGATGGTGGTGATCGACGGCGCCCGCCATGCCGTGCCGGCCGAGTGGCCTGACAGGTTCAACTCAGTCCTGGAGGGCTTCCTCGAGGGCGGTTCTTAGGGCTTGGTGAGCGTCCTGCTCGGTCATTTGAGCCCCTATTCGAAACTGCTCTTCGAAGCCTTCGTTGCCCAGTGACTTGCGAATGGACTCGGAGATCGCCCCGACTTCGGCCATGCGGTGCCCGTCCCGCACGTAGCCCTTCCGCTCGCACATCGCTTCGGAGCTTCCGAGCAGACGAGCGGCTAGGTCGGCGCGACCCAACAGTGCCACGAGCCGGGCTCCCTGCTCCACGGTCCAGGACAACGGACCCGTGAAGTCGTAGGGGTCGGGCATCCCGCCGAACCGGCGCAGGCCCTCGATCATGTCGGACACAGCCCCGTCTGGGTCGCCTCGCTCCACTTTTGCGATGGATGCCCAGAAATCGGTCGCACCGGGCAGGAAGTCCGAACCGGGCAATTTCTCCGACTCGCGCATGACCTCGATCTCGGACTCGAGTCGATCCAGTTCGCCGGCGGCTTTCAGGGCGTTGAGCAGCCACATTCGCCCCTGAAAGGCCATTCGCGCCGAACCAAACCGGATCGCCTCGGCAAGGGCCTCCTCTGCGGTTTCAACGGCTCTGGAAACGTCCCCCAGCCCCAGGCTCGCAGAAGAGATATTGGTGAGGGAGACGATTGCTCCGTCGATCGAACCGGTCCGACGGTCCAACTCCAGGTTCTCCTCGTACATTTTCAATGCCTCTTCGGAATTCCCCGTGGCGCTGGACGCGTTGGCGCGGTTGTTGAGGGCGGCGTGCAAAACATCCGCCAGATCTAGGTCTCGGGCGATGTCCAACGATCGGTCGAGGTAACCGACCGACGCCGTCAGGTCCATGGAGAACTGTGCAAGAGTGCCGGCCGCCAGCAGTGCGAGAGCCAGCTCGGGCGTGGGCTCTGCCGAGGCCTCCACCGCGCGCTCAGCCCATTCCCGACCTTCCACCCAGCGGAATCGGTACATGTAGTAGCGGTAGAGGCTTCCGGCCGTAGCCTGTGCCAGTTGGGCCTCGCCTGCCTCCAGGGCCCAGCTCATGGCCTGGCGGATGTTGTCCAATTCGTCGTCCAGTCGGCGGAACCAGTAAGCCTCGTTCTGTCCTCGCAGGTTGGGCATGGCCTCCTCCACCAGGGCCCGGAAGTGCTCGGCGTGGCGACGTCTCATCGGCTCGACTTCGTTGGACTCCGCCAGTCGCTGACGGGCATATTGGCGAAGCGTCTCCAGGGTCCGATAGCGGACGCCGTCCTCTCGTTCCTCGGCCTGGACGAGGGACTTGTCGACGAGGTGGCCGATGTGATCCAGCACGGCGTACTCGTCCAGCGGATCGACACCGCAGACGGCTTCGGCCGCCTCGAGTGTGAAACCACCCATGAAGACCGCCAGCCGGGCGAAGAGGGTCTTCTCCTCGTCCGATAGCAGCTCGAAACTCCAGTCGATTGCTGCCTCGAGGGTCTGCTGGCGAGGAAGCACCGTCCTGCTGCCTCCGGTCAACAGCCGGAATCTGTCATCCAGCCGTTCGGCGATCTTGTCCGCGGGCATCATCCGCAAACGTGCCGCGGCGAGCTCGATGGCGAGCGGCATGCCATCCAACCTCCTGCATATCTGGACCACCGCGTCTGCGTTGTCCGCGGTGACCCGCCAGCCCGGCCGGGCCAGCTCGGCGCGCTCGGAGAACAGCCGAATGGCCGGATATCTGAGCAGCGCGAGCCGCACCTCGTCACCGAGTGACTCCGGCGACGCCAGGGACTTGACCTGGAACGGATACTCGCCGGGTACTCCGAGCATCTCCCGGCTCGTCGCCAGCATCGAGACGCCGGTGCCGGCTCCTAGGGCCGCGGCAGCCAACTTGGCGGCCGGCTCGACCACGTGCTCACAGTTGTCCAGCACCAGGAGGATCTGCTTCTTGGCAAGCGCCCTGGTGAGTGTGTCGATCTGCGCCTCGTTGGCCTTCTCCTCTATACCCAGGACGTCCATCACGGTCGCGGGGACCCGGGTCGGGTCGGTGATGGCCGCCAATTCGATCAGCCAGACACCGTCCTCGTAGTTGGCCAGGAGCTCAGCCGCGGTCTGGATCGCGAGCCGGGTCTTTCCGGCGCCGCCCACCCCGGCCAGCGTCACCATTCTCGAGCCGTTCAGGAGCTTGATGACTTCGCCGACCTCTTCCTCCCTGCCAACGAAGCTGGTGAGCTGGATGGGGAGGTTGTGGGGGAAAGAGTCGAGCGATCGAAGCGGGCGGTCATCCGGGTGGAATGAGTCGTGGAGGAGCTGATAAACCTGCTCGGGTCTCGAGAGGTCCTTGAGGCGGTGCTCACCGAGGTCATGAAGTGTCGCGCCGGCCGTGAGGCCGTCCTGGGCGAGGCTGGCCGTGGCAGCGCTGACAAGGACCTGGCCGCCATTGCCCACCGACATGAGCCTCGCCACCCGGTTCACCGCGGGCCCGAAGTAGTCACCGCTTCGCTCGTCGGCCGACCCGGTGTGGATGGCCATCCGAACTCTCATCGGACTGCCGCCAACCGTCACGGCGGAAAGGCCCGCCTGAGCGGTGATAGCTGCTTCGATGGCTGCGGTGGGCCGCTCGAACGCCGCCGCGTACGCGTCCCCAGCAGTGGAAAACACATGCCCGTCGTTGTCCTCGATCGCTGCCCGGATCACCTTGTCATGGGCGGCGAGAGCCGTCCTCATCTCGTCATGGTGCTTCTCCCACAGCCGGGTGCTGCCCTCGACGTCTGAGAAGAGGAAGGTGACTGTGCCTGTTGGAAGGGTGGTTTCCACTTGGGCGGAATCTAGCGACCGTTGCTCCCATCCCGGCCGTTGCCCTGGATGAGCAGGTTGGATATCGCCTTCGGCGACTGAGTCGGGGTTGGGGGCGGTGTTGATGGCGTGAGCAGGAGGAGTCTCGTCGCTATCCGTCTTCTGGCCTCTGTTTGTGGATGCGGCCCTCCACGCCGTGGAGAGAAAGACCGGAGCCGGCTCCGTATCTGACCATGGTCATCTCGGCAAGGATCGAGACAGCCACCTCCTGGGGTGTCTCGGCGGCGATGTCGAGACCGATGGGGGAATGGATGCGTGAGATCTCCTCCTCCGCAAACCCCAGTTTCTGAAGGCGCTCGACCCGTTGGGCATGGGTGCGCCGGCTTCCCATTGCACCTATGTAGCGGGTGTCGCCCTTCAGCGCAGCCGCCAGCGCCGGAGTCTCATGACGGGGGTCGTGGGACAAGACCGCCACCCAAGTGCGACGGTCGAAGTGCAACTGATCCATGACGTCCTTTGGCCAGCCGACGATGACCCTTTGCGCAGTGGGGAACCGCTCCTCGGTGGCGAAAGGGGCGCGGGAGTCGACCACAGTCACTCGATAGCCCATCTCCGCCCCGAAAGAGGCCAGTGCCTGGCCGATGTGCACAGCGCCGAAAATCAGCAGGTCCGGAGGGGGCGCCAGAGTCTCTATGAACACAGAGTGCTCCCCGTATCCCATGGCCCGATGCTGCTCGTGATCCATGAGCGTCCTGGCGTCGTCGACGATGACTTCGGCGAGGTCGGCTGGAAGCGAACCGGCCCTTGTCCCGCCAGCAGCATCGAGAACCACTTTTTCGCCCACGACGGGGCCGTCTACGAATGTGATCACCGAGCCGAACTCCTCGGCATCGAGGATCTCCTGGATCTCTTCGAGTGGGGAACTCACCAGGGCTCGATGAATACGTCGATGGTGCCGCCACAGGACATCCCCACTTCGAAGGCGTCCTCGTCGGCGATCCCGTAAGTGACGGTCTTGGGCTGGCCCGACTCGATCACCTGCTGGGCGTGGAGGAAGACGTCGTTCTCGACACAGCCGCCCGAGACCGACCCTTCCATATCGCCATGAGAGGAAACCATGAACTTGGAGCCCTCCGGCCGAGGCGCGCTTCCGTGCACCTTTATGACGGTGGCGACGGCGACCTTCTTGCCCTGGTCGACCCATTCGTTCCGTCGCCTCAGTTGACTTCTCATCTCGGGCAAGGCTAGTTGGGCATCCAACTTCCGCCGTCACGCTCTTTGCGAGGTGTGTAGTCTCACTTAACGGGTAGGGCGTTGCATATACAAGGAGTTTCTCGTGGCTGTCGAGTCATCAGGGAAGAGTGCCGGAAGCCCTCGCATTTTCGAGCTATTGGAAGATCCACCTGAGGGAGACGGGGGCACGTCGATCTGGGCTTGGCCGCAGGTGACCGAGTACCTGAAAGTTGCCGGGCAGCCCGTTCAGGGCCCCTGGCCGCCCCACCAGAACCCGAGGCCCGACCCCGATGCCGACGCAGAGCCCACAGCAGTGCCCGACTCTCAGGGCCCATCGGCGGCAGAGCACTGATCGGCTGCACGGAGGAGAGATGTACCCACCACGGTTCCGATATGAAGCACCTGAGACAGTCGAGGAG
>JBFFIL010000022.1:0-11087 GCA_041556535.1 Acidimicrobiia bacterium
CTCGAGGAGGACTTCCTGGAGCGAGGCGTCAAGCTGATAATCGGGGCGCGGGCAGTGGCTGTGGAAGTGAGCGCCGACGGAGTCGTCGTCACATGCGATGACGGGAGAGTGATCGATGGCTCACACGCGCTGCTCGCCGTCGGCTCCATCCCTCTCACCGCCGGGCTGGGTCTCGAGAATGCCGGTATCGCCCTGGACGGGGCCCACGTGAGAGTGGACGAGTACCAGCGCACGACTGCCCCTCACATCTACGCGGCCGGAGACGTCACCGGCCAGATGCTGCTCAGCTCCGTCGCTTCCATGCAGGGCAGGAAGATCGCACGCCACGCGATGAACCTGCCGGTCGAGCCCCTCGACTACAGCAAGGTTGCCGAGGCGATATTCACCGAGCCCGAGATCGCGTCAGTGGGGCTGGGTGACGTGAACGCGGCCGCACAGGGCCGGAAGGTCCGGACGACGAAGGTCCCGTTCGCGGCGAACGCCCGGTCGGTGCTCCAGCACTTCACTAGGGGGTTCGTGAAGCTGACATCGGACCCGGCTACGGGCGTGGTGTTGGGGGGGACGATCGTGGGTCATCGGGCCTCGGAGTTGATCGGGGTCATCGCTCTGGCCGTGCGCGCACGGGTGACGGCCCAGACGCTGATCGAGACCCTGATGGCTCACCCCTCGATGACCGAGGCGATCACCGACGCTGCAGAGTGACCGTCGTCTCGGGGTGAAGCGGCGCCCTACTTGACGATCGCTATGACCTGACCGGCGGCGACCGTGTCGCCAGGCTCCACTCTCAGGTCCACGACGTCACCGGCGGACGGGGAGGTGACTTCGTTCTCCATCTTCATCGCCTCGAGAACGCATATCGGGTCGCCTGCCTCGACCGGCTCCCCTGCATGCACGTGGACCTTGACGATCGTGCCCTGCATGGGGGATGTGATCACTCCGTCTGCCGCGCTCCCCGCCGCCGACGAGCCGAGCTTTGGGGGTCTGCGTCTGGTCGCGGCGCCGGCCGAGGTGGGCTCGGGCGCCCAGTAGGACACGGAGAACCTGCGGCCCCCTATCTCGACGGTGATGTCGCGCTTGGTCGTCTCCTCCTCCTCGGGAACGGCGGGTGCCGACTCGGGATCGGACTCATCGAGGACGACAGACTCTTCCAGCCACTTGGTGTGGTGGCGGTCGTTCAGGAAGTCCTCGTGCTCGAGTACCGCCAGATGTGCGGGGATCGTTGTGGCGACACCTCTGACAGTGAAATCCTCGAGAGCGCGCTTGCCGCGCCGGATAGCGGCGTCGCGGTCCTCGTCCCACACCACGAGCTTGGCCATGAGGTTGTCGTAGTACCTCGACACCGAGGTGCCGGGCCTGATCCAGGTGTCCACCCTCACTCCCGGCCCTGCCGGCTCCTGCCACTCGGCCACCTGCCCCGGCGAGGGCATGAAGGCCCGGTAAGGGTCTTCGGCATTGATCCTGAACTCGATGGCGTGCCCGCGCGTTTCGACCTCGGTGATCTCCAAATCCTCTCCTGCGGCGATCCTGAGCTGCTGTCTGACCAGATCGATGCCCGTCACCATCTCCGTGACCGTGTGCTCGACCTGGAGCCGTGTGTTCATCTCCAGGAAATAGAAATCTCCCTCGGCGTCCACGAGGAACTCGACGGTGCCGGCGTTGACATAGCCACAAGACTTGCCGGCGGCGATGGCTGCCTTGCCCAGGGCTCGCCGCTGTTTCTGGGTCATGCCGGGCGACGGTGTCTCCTCGATCAGCTTCTGGTGGCGTCTCTGGACCGAGCAGTCTCGCTCTCCCAGGAAGAGCCCGTTGCCCTTGGCGTCGAACAGAATCTGTGCTTCTACGTGGCGCGTTCGCTCCAGGTACTTCTCGACGTAGACCTCAGGACTGCCGAAGTACGCGTCCGCCTCTCTCCGGGCGCCTTCGAACGCCTCCTTCGCCTCGTCCTCGGACCTGACGACCCTGAGACCCTTCCCTCCGCCGCCGTGGGCCGCCTTGACCGCCACCGGGTACCCGTACTCGCCGGCCAGGCCGATAACCTCCTCGACGCTCGTCACGGGTTCGGTGATCCCCGGCACGGTTGGCACCCCGTACTCCTCGGCGTTGCGCCGTGAGGTGATCTTGTCGCCCATCGCCTCGATTGCCGAAGCGGGAGGGCCCACCCAAATGACGCCGGCTCCGGTCACGGCCGCCGCGAACTCCGCGTTCTCCGACAAGAACCCGTAGCCAGGGTGAATCGCCTCGGCTCCCGACTCGTGGGCGATCTGAAGAATCCTCTCCTGGTTGAGGTAGCTCTCCGCGGCGGGTGCCTGCCCGGCATTCCAGGCTTCGTCGGCGAGGTCGACGTGCAGGGAGTCGCGGTCCAGCTCGGAGTAGATGGCGATGGTCCGCATGCCCATCTCCCGCGCCGTCCGTATGACCCGGACGGCGATCTCACCGCGGTTGGCGATGAGGAGCGACTTCATTGCGGCCCGTTGCCGTGCTTCTTCGGGGGAAGCGTCTCCCGCTTGCTGCGGAGCATCTCCATCGCCCGGATCAACTTGACCCTCGTCTCCCGGGGCTCGATCACCTCGTCCACGAGCCCCAACTCGGCTGCGACATATGGGTTGTTGAACTTGGACTCGTAGTCCTGGATCAGTTCCGTGCGCCGGGCTTCGATGTCATCGGCGTCGGCGAGGTCCCTCCGGTGGATGATGTTGACCGCTCCCTGAGCGCCCATGACGGCGATCTCGGCGGATGGCCAGGCGAAGACGAGATCGGCTCGGATTCCCCGGGCGTTCATGACCAGGTATGCCCCGCCGTATGCCTTGCGGGTTATGACGCTGATCCGGGGGACGGTTGCCTCGCAGTACGCGTATAGGAGCTTGGCGCCGTGTCGGATGATCCCGCCGTGTTCCTGGTCCACCCCCGGCAGGAACCCCGGCACGTCGACGAAGGTCAATATCGGGATGTTGAACGCATCGCAGAAACGGACGAAGCGGGCCGCCTTCTCCGAAGCGGTTATGTCGAGAGTCCCCGCCAGCACGGCCGGCTGGTTTGCGACGACTCCCACGGCGTGACCGTCGAGGCGCCCGAAGCCGACCACGATGTTCTGCGCCCAATACTCGTGTACCTCGAAGAACTCCTCGCTGTCGAGGACCTTCTCGAGGACCCTCTTCATGTCGTAGGGCTGGTTCGCCGAGTCAGGGATGATCCCGTCGAGCGAGTCGTCCAGACGGTCTGCCCGATCGGTTGGCGCATAGAACGGCGGCATCTCCATGTTGTTCCTCGGGAGGAACGACACGAGGTAGCGGACCGCATCGAGGGCGTCTTTCCCTGTCGGGTACACGAAGTGCGTGACCCCCGACTTCGAAGCATGGGCCGAGGCTCCGCCCAGCTCTTCCATCGTGACCTCTTCGCCCGTGACGGCCTTTATGACGTCCGGTCCTGTGATGAACATGTGGGAGGTCTGATCGACCTGGAACACGAAGTCGGTGAGCGCGGGGGAGTAGACGGCCCCTCCTGCGCAAGGCCCCATTATCACCGATATCTGGGGTATCACGCCCGATGCCTGCACGTTGCGCTCGAATATCCGGCCGTAGCCGTCGAGGGAGTTGACACCCTCCTGGATACGCGCCCCACCCGAGTCCTTGAGGCCGATGACAGGCGCCCCCGTTTGGATGGCCAGGTCGAGAATCTTGCAGATCTTGTCTGCGACAACCTCGCCAAGGCTGCCCCCGAACACGGTGAAGTCCTCGGCGAATACGAAGACCGGGCGCCCGTCGATGGTCCCGTGCCCCGTCACGACCGCGTCTCCGAGCGGCTTGCGGTCTTCGATCCCGAAACCTGAGGACTGATGGCGGACGAATTGGTCGATCTCCTGGAACGAGCCCTTGTCGAGGAGCGTCTCGATTCGCTCTCGTGCGGTGAGCTTCCCGGCTTCGTGTTGACGCGCCACTGCGCGCTGGCTTCCGGCGTGGAGCGCGTCAGAGCGCAGATCCCTCAATTGCTCGATGCGCGCTTCAGTGCCCAAGACTCCTCCGTATCCTCACAATTTCAGACTCGCCCACACACGAGATGGCTACACCCTATTTCCAAGTCCGCCTTGACAGTGTCGCTTCGACACAAGACGTGGCCCGAGAGCGCTTCGTCGATCTGCCTGTGGTCGTGATCGCCCGGCAGCAAACACAGGGGAGAGGGAGATCCGGTGCCGAGTGGCTCGCCGCGGACAGGGCGTTGGCGGTGTCGTTGGCCGTACGGGTGGCCGAGGAGGATCATCGTCCCTTCTCGCTCATGGCCGGCGTGGCGGCAGCGCGGGTTGCCTCCCCGGCGCGGCTCAAGTGGCCGAACGACCTCATGAGGGGCTCCTCGAAGGTAGGCGGGATTCTCGCTGAGCGCTCGGCCGGGGTGGTTGTTCTCGGGCTGGGGGTGAATCTGTGGTGGGAGAGCCCGCCGGAGGGCATGGGGTGCATCGAGGACAGCGATCCCGGCCCGGATCGCCCGGTCGAGGTCGGCTGTTTGTGGGCAGCCGAGATACTGCCGATGCTCGAGACCGACGGCTGGCCGATCGAGGAGTACCGCCAGAGGTCTGACACCATCGGAAGGAAGATCGTCTGGGATGGCGAGCACGCCGGCGAGGCGATCGATGTGGCGCCGGACGGGGGGCTGGTGGTCAGGGGGGCCGACGAAGTGATGACCCTCTACTCGGGGACGGTCCGTCACTCGGGTTAGCCGCGTCTCCTTCGATGCCCTTCGAACCTCAGCCGAGATCCTCCACTTCCGCTGGGGGGAGCGTCGCGGCGAAGAAAGCGATCAGCCGGGCGAACGCGTCGTCGGCTGCGGCCTGGTCGAACCCTTCCGCGCTGACGTTCAAGAAGTCGTGGCCGACGTCCTCATACAGGAGCCATTGGCCGTGCTCGTTCCGGCGCTGGGCCTCGTCCACCGAGACGGGGTCGATCAAGGAGTCGCCTCCTGCGTACAGCCCGAGCACGGGGATGGGCAGGTGACCCAGGTAGTCGGCCACCTTGTGGTCTCGCTCCTCGTCACCGGTGAGAGGCGCGTAGGCGACCGCTGCTGACTTCACCCAGGATCGCTTCGAGGCGGCTATCAGGGCGAATCGGCCTCCGACATCGGATCCGAGGATGCCGACATCGTCGCCCAGGTTCCATTCGACGTCGTCCGAGAGGATGAAGTCATGGAGCTCGTCGATGTCGGTCATCGCCCTGCCGTCCGACAGGTCGTGGTATGCGGCGAGAGTGTTGTCGTGGCGGCGGTAGAGGTCGAGGGACACCGAAGCAAACCCGGCGCGCGCCAGACGCCGGCAGGTGTCCTTCTCGAAACTGCCCAGGCCGGACAGGCCGGGTATCACGAAGACAACGGGGAACCGGCCGGCTTCATCTGGCCTGGCGATGTAGCCGTTGCGATGTGAGGCGCCGACGGGGATCGGCCACATGCCGTAGAGAATCGGATAGGTCCCCTCGTGGGACAGCACAGCCAAGTATTCCTCCGTGACCGGACTGCGAGACAATAACCGCGCACGCCTCTCTGTCGAGACCGGCAATCGCGGAACCTGAAGTACCCTCGGTACGTCTGAACTCTGATGCCCGAAACCGCGTCACAACTCTCGTCCCTGCGCAGGCTGCCCCGATGGCTGAAGGTGACCATCCTCATGGTCCTCGTCGTAGCCAACGTCGTCGCGCTCGGCCTGGTGCTCGCCCTGAGGACGGCAGACGACTTCCTCGCGGCCGCCGGCACCATCCCTGAGGTCTCCGATGTCCTCGACGAGGCGACCGGGCAGTCACTGACTTTCTTGATCGTGGGCTCGGACTCGCGTGCCGGACTCGACGATCTGACCAACTTCGGGCCGATTGGCGGCGAGCGAGGGGACGTGATCATCCTCGCACGGGTGGACAGTGAGACCTCGACTGCCCAGATCTTGAGCATCCCCAGGGATCTCTACGTGGACATTCCCGGTCACGGGAGGGACCGCATCAATGCCGCCTACGCGTTCGGGGGCGCGAGCCTGATGGTGGAGACGATCAAGCTCAACCTCGGGGTCTCGGTGAACCACTATGTCGAGGTGGGGTTTGTCGGCTTCGCCGCGATGGTCGACGCGCTGGGCGGGATCGAAATCGCGTTCCCCTATCAGGCGCGGGACCTCAAATCGGGTCTTGCCGTCGATGCGGGCCAGCAGCGCCTCGATGGCGACATGGCCCTCGCGTATGCCCGCTCACGCAAATACGAGGAGCGCCAGGACGGGCAGTGGGTGTTTGTCGCAGCCAACGACATCGGTCGCACCCAGCGCCAGCAGGAAGTGATCCGGGCGATCCTCAGCGGGTTGAGCCGGCCTTCATCGCTCGCCGAGGCGGGCGCGATCGTCGCCAGCCTCGCCCAGCACGTGACGATCGACTCGACTCTGGCCGAGGCGGGAGCCGCCGCCCTGGCCTGGGAGTTCAAGTCGATACTCACCGGGTCGCTCGATACGGCGACGCTGCCGACCCTGACCGACGAGATCGACGGGAAGTCCGTGCAGTTGGCCAGGGAGCCCGAAGCCTCTCAGATGTTGCTCAACTTCAGGCTGGGGCTCACATTGTCCGAGTCGCCCCTTCGCCTTCAGGTGCTTAACGGCAATGGAGTCGGAGGTGCTGCAGCGGCGATGTCACGAATCCTCGAGGGCAAGGGATTCGAGGTTGGCGGCATAGGCGACGCGCAGGCGACCGACTACGAGGTCACCACCGTCATCGTGCCTGAGGGCAGCCCTACGGGGGATCAAGTCGTTGCGGCGCTCGGCTTCGGTGAAGTTGCCGTCGGAGATGTCGATAACGGATATGACGCTGTGGTCATCGTTGGCCGCGACACGTCTTAGAAATAGCATGAGGATCTGATGGACATAGCAATCATCGGCGCCGGCTACGTCGGCCTGGTCACCGCGGGCGGGCTGACAGCCCTGGGGCACACCGTTAGCGTTGGCGAAGCGGACTCCGGTCGCGTCGACAGGCTGCGGTTGGGGGAAGTGCCGATCTTCGAGAGCGGCCTGGCCGCATTGCTCTCCCGGGCCTCAGACTCGGGCCGCATCAGCTATCACAGCTCGAACCTCGAGGCGAGCCGTGGCGCCGACATGGTGTTTCTATGCCTGCCCACTCCAGAGGGCCCCGGAGGACGAGCCGACGTAAGCATCGTCACGTCGGTGCTCGACGAGCTCGCCAACGAGCTGCGGGAGGGTTCCCTCCTCGTGATCAAGTCGACGGTCCCGCCTGGAACGGCGGCGGAGGCGCGGAAGCGACTTGCGAACCTGGGTAGCGCCGCACGCGTCGTCTCACATCCCGAGTTCCTTCGGGAAGGCCGAGCCGTGGACGACTTCCTGCATCCGGACCGGATCGTGATCGGGGCATACGAACCGGAGGACGCCCACCTCGTAGCGGGCCTCTACGCGGGCATCGAGACGAACGTGGTCATTACGGACCCGACCTCTGCGGAGATGATCAAGTACGCCTCCAATGCCTATCTGGCGACGCGGCTGACGATGGCGAACACCCTGGCGAACGTATGCGAGGCGGTCGGCGCCGACGTTCTGGACGTTCTGGAGGGTGTGCGCCTGGATCACAGAATCGGCCCGCACTTCCTCGAGCCCGGGCCGGGCTACGGCGGGTCGTGCTTCCCCAAGGACACGGCCGCCCTCATCAGCGTCGCCGAGGACGCCGGATACGACTTCCAGCTCTTGCGAGCGGTGATCGACGCCGACCACGATCAGAGGGTGCGCATCGCTGACAAGGTGAGGGAGGCAGCCGGAGGAGATCTGGTTGGCCGCAAGGTGGCGATGTGGGGTGTCGCCTTCAAGGCCGGGACAGACGACGTTCGTGAGTCGCCCGCCCTTCGAGTCGCCAGGATCATCATGGCGGAGGGCGCTCAGGTCGTTGCCTACGACCCGGAGGCGGAAACCGATGAGTTGCCCATGGCCCCCAGTGCCGTAGAAGCGGCCCGCGACGCCGACGCCCTCCTCGTGGCGACGGAGTGGCAGCAGTTCAAAGCCGTGGACATGAGGGAGGTGGCGTCTGTGATGAGGGGGACCAAGGTGGTCGACTCGCGGAATCTGCTCGACCCCGCCGCAGTCAGGGACGCCGGCCTCGAATACTCCGGGCTCGGCCGGCCCCGGGCGTGAGCCGGACGGGTATCGCCGCGCCTAGTGGAACAAGTCCTCGTCAGCCGGCCTGACCAGGTCTGAGAGCCGGCCATCCCCTCGGGGCCCCTCGTATCCCCTGACGAGAGCTGCCGGGATTCCGTACGCCTTTCCCATCACCAGGTCGGCTGCCGCGGCGATTTCGTCTGCCGCCGCTATCTCCGTGACCTCGAGCTCGCGACCGGTCCAGTCCAGGGTCCCTTTCAGGTCGACCACGGCCTCGATGCCCGAGACGCCGATGGCCACATCCGTGAGGCCTCTCCGCCACGGCCGGCCGAATGTGTCCGATATGACCACCGGGACGTCTACGCCGAGCATGCTGCGCAGCTTGGTGCGTATGCGGTGAGCAGAGCGGTCCGGGTCGTCGGGAAGGAGAATCATGGTCCCTTCCTCGGCGTTGGAGCGATCCACACCTGCGTTCGCGCAGATGAACCCGTGTTTCGTCTCGGCGATGATCAAGTCGCCGCGTCGTCGCACGATCGAGGTTGCCTCGGCCTCGACGAGAGCGCGTTTGAACTCGTCTTCGTCTCCGGTGATCTCGCGCACGGCTCCCTCGGCCTTGGAGACGATCTTGTGAGTGACGACCAGGACGTCCCCCGCCCGGATGCCGAGCACCCTGAGTGGAGGAGCGAGAACAGCGGCGACGTCATCTCCCTTGGAGACGACACCGACTCCTTCAACGGGGTGGACGGTGAGGGTCACAGGCTCGCCACCAGTTCGGCCAACCTCCCGGCCGCGGAGGGCTCTGCGATCATCGTGTCGCTTGCCACCACTTCGAGCCCAGGAATGCGGGAGGAGGCTTCGGCGTCGGAGTGGTGGACGACGAGCTTGTCGATCAGCCCTTCGTACGAAGCGGCCACGCCTTCGTTGCCGGGCGGCAGTCCCAATGATGCCATCACACTGTCGGCCGGGCCTTTCAAAGCCTTTCCGCCGATGAGTGGGCTCACACAAACGACCCGCGGATGGTCCTCGACCGCAGCTCGGATGTCCCCGATCGCCAGGATCGGCCATATCGACAGCGGCGGGTTGGACGGGCCGAGGACCACGAGGTCGGCTCCCCGAACGGCTTCGACCACCCCGGACGCCGGAACTGCCCGATCCGCACCGGGGAAACGCAGCTCCCGAACTTCATCGCGATGCGCCCGCAGGACGAAGTACTCCTGGAAGCCGATCCAGCCCTCGTCGATCCGGACCTCGGTCGGGGAGGGATCGTCCGATGCCGGGACCACTGCCGCCTGAAGCCCGAATGCGCTCGCTATCTCGCCGGCGATCGTGGACAGTGGAGCTCCCTCCTCGAGCCGCATTGTGCGGTACAGCTTCAGAGCAAGGTCGGTGTCTCCCAGCCGGAAGCGGTTGTCGATGCCGAACCGCGCCAACTCGTCGTTGAAATGGAACGTGTCCTTGGCGCGGCCCCAACCCGCAGGCCCCTCAACCCCGGCGAGTGTGTAGATGACGGTGTCGAAGTCTGGGGCGACGTGCAAGCCGTGAACGGCCTGATCGTCTCCGACGTTGACCACCACGACCAGGTCCTCGCCGAGCAGCGCGAGACCCCTTGCCATTCGGGCTCCACCAACGCCTCCAGAGAGCTCAACGATCTTCATTGCCGGTCCCCATATTGCCCACCGTTTAGCGTCGGTTCACAATGGCGTCTCCAATGAGCGACGCTTCGACAGCGGTATCACCTGGCTCAGCGAGCCCGGAGCAGCGGCGAGAGGCGCCTCGTGTCATGGTCTTGCTCACGCTCGTCGACGGTGCCGACCTCGACGCGGCGCTTGCAGTGATGGGCCGGCAGGCGTATGAGCCAAAGCCCAGCGTCGTCGTCGTGGGCGAAGTCGACCAGGAGTTGCCCGACGCTGTGGGGGCGGCGAGGTCTTTGGACGTCGCCATTTCCGATGCGCCCGGCGACGTCGACTACTTGTGGTTGGTCCACGCCGACGCGCGTCCCCGACCCGATGCGCTGGGCGCGTTGGTCTCGGAGCTGGATCGCAGCGAGGGAGCACTCGCCGGCTCAAAGCTATTGGTGGCGGGCACGGAGAACGAGTTGGAGTCGGTGGGCAGCGCGACCGACGTCTTCGGCGAGCCCTACACGGGCCTCGATGAGGGCGAGATCGACCTCCAGCAGTACGACGTAGTCCGAGAGGTGGCCTTCGTCGCCTCGGCTTCGATGTTGGTCCGGCGCGACCTCGCTCAGGGACTGGGCGGCCTGGATCCTCTTCTCCCACCCGTGGCAGCGGGCCTCGACTTCTCCCAGCGAGCTCGCCTCGCGGGCGGGCGAGTGATAAGCGTTCCCTCCTCCGAGGTGTATCACCAGGGTCGCTGCGAAGAGCGAGGGCGAGGCTGGCGTGAGCAGGCAGGCCGCCTCCGGTCGATGCTGAAGGCCTACAGCCCCGTGACACTGTCGTGGGTCGTTCCCTACGAACTGGTCGTCTCGGTCCTGGACTCGGTGGCCAATCTCGTGCTTCTGCGCTGGCGTCCCGCGGCCGGGTATCTCCGCTCCCTCGGCTGGAACCTCCTCCACCTCCCGTCGACCCTCGCCCAACGGCGGCGCTTCAAGCCCGTGAGAGTGGCGCGCGACGAGGAGCTCTTTCGCTTCCAGGCAAGAGGGTCGATCCGACTGAGGGAGACCGGCGCGGAGCTGTCCGGGCGAATTCTCTCCGTGTTCGATGACGACCAGGCCCTGGCCAGGGGCACTCGCAGGATCTGGGCTTCACCGGGCATCTGGGGGGCCGTTGTCGCCGCCCTGATGATCCTGGTCAGTGCCCGCGCGATCTTCTTCGAAGGTGTGCCAAACAACGGTTTCAGCTTCCCGTTCGAAGCCCCGGGTGACGCGCTGGATCGATGGTTCGCGGGCTGGAGCGACTCGGGTCTCGGGTCGCCCACGCCCGTTCACCCTTCGGTGGGCCTGACGGGTGCGTTGTCCTGGCTCTGGTGGCAG
>JBFFIL010000023.1:0-10543 GCA_041556535.1 Acidimicrobiia bacterium
CGGTCTCTTCGACTGGCTCCGTACTCTTTACCCGGTCTGGGCGCGGCTGACCCCTGACCATGTCAGAACCTCTACTCGTCTCGGCCTCGTCGAGCTCGCATTGAGCGGCGCCACGACGGTCTTCGACCATCAGTACATGTGGCCGAACGGGTCCCGAATCGACGACCAGTTCCACGGCGCCGAGGGCATCAACATCCGATTTCACGCCTCATACGGCTCGATGAGCCTCGGGGAGTCGGCCGGAGGACTTCCTCCCGACTCGGTCGTGGCCGACGAGCCGTCCATCCTCGAGGAGTCCTCCCGTGCTGTCGAGTTGTTCAACGACGCCGGGCGAGGGTCGAAGCGCAGGGTCGTTCTGGCCCCGTGCTCGCCGTTCTCGGTCACAGCGAACCTGATGAGCGAATCAGCCCGCCTCGCCCGGGAGCTCGGGGTCACGCTGCACACCCACCTGGCGGAGACGGCCGACGAGGAGGGCTACTGCCTGGAGAACTTCGGAAGGCGACCGGTCGAGTACATGGAGGACCTGGAGTGGGTGGGCCCGGACGTCTGGTATGCCCACGCGGTGCATGTCTCGGACGAGGAGGTGGCCCGGATGGGTGCCGCTGGCACCGGCGTCGCGCACTGCCCGACCTCGAACATGCGCCTGGCCGCGGGATTGGCACCTGTCAGCAGGTATCTGGAGGCCGGTGTGCGTGTCGGCCTTGGTGTTGACGGATCGGCGTCGAACGATTCGGCCCACATGCTCGGGGAGGCCCTGCAGGCGATGCTTTTGAGCAGGCTCGCATCCTCGCTCGGGATCGGGACCGGGGAGCAGATGTCGGCGCGTTCGGCGCTGTCGATGGCGACGGTTGGCGGGGCACGAGCCCTGGGCAGGGATGACATCGGGGTGCTGGCACCCGGTTATGCCGCCGATCTGATAGCGATCGACCTACACCGCGTGGACTTCGCGGGCGGGCTCCACGACCCGGTCGCAGCTGCTGTCATGTGTGCGCCGGCGGTCGTTGACCACTCGTGGGTGGGTGGGACGAAGCTGGTGACCGACGGCCATGTGGCGGGTGTCGACCTCGAGCCGCTCGTGACGGAGCAGAACAGGCTCGCGAGCGCACTGCTGGAGTAGTTTCCTCCCGTGCTGATCCACCATCCAAGGACGCTGGACGACGCGATTGCAGCAATAGCGTCCGGTGCCACGCCGCTTGCCGGCGGAACCGACCTGATGGTCGAGGTCAACTTCGGGCATCGAAGCCCGGACCATGTCGTCGGGCTGCGACGGATCGAGGAGCTCATGACGTGGGACGGTCCCAGGATCGGGTCGGGCGTCACCTGGCGGAGGATCGAACAGGACGGGCCCACCGCCCTTGCCGAGGCCGCTCGAACCGTGGGGTCGCCACAGATCAGAAACGCCGGAACGATCGGGGGGAATCTCGCGACGGCGAGCCCCGCCGGTGACGGCCACCCTTTCCTGGCCGCGGTAGACGGCACCATCGAAGCCGTCTCGCCGTCGGGGTCGAGGTTGATCCCCTGGGGGGACTTCTTCACGGGAGTGAAACGGACATCGCTCGCGAAAGACGAATTGATCTCGGCCGTCCACTTGCCTGACCGACTGCCGGAGCGGCACGCCTTTGGGAAAGTCGGCGTCCGCAACGCGATGGTCATCGCGACCGTGTGCTGTGTGGTGACCAGAGATCACGATGGGGCAACGACGGTCGCCCTCGGCTCCGTCGCCCCGACGCCGATGAGGGCTTCCGGTGCCGAGGAGATGATCTCATCGATCGGTGCCCCGACGGATTCGGATCTGGCGGAGTTCCAGAGACTCGTCGCGTCAGAGGTTCGACCTATCACGGATCATCGATCCACGGCGGAGTACAGGCGGCACGCCGCTGGAGTTCTCGCACGCCGGCTCCTGGAGAGGTGCCTGAGATGATCGTGACGTTTCGCCTCAACGGCGAGGACGCCACCGCGCGTGTCGTGCATCCTCGAAGCCTTCTCGACGTGTTGCGTCATGACATGGGCCGGCCAGGCTCGAAGGACGCATGCGAGCAAGGAGAGTGCGGCTCGTGCTCGGTCATGCTCGATGGCGAGTTGGTCTGCTCCTGCCTCGTGATGGCGGCCGATGTCGAAGGGTCGGAAGTCACGACCGTGGAGGGGATCTCGGCGAGCGGCCCGCTGTCGGACGTCCAGGACGCCATGCACCGCGCCGGCGCGGTTCAGTGCGGTTTCTGCACGCCCGGAATCGTGGTTGCCGCCACCGACCTGTTCGCGAGGAACCCCCACCCGACAACCAGCGAGATCAAGGAAGCCCTGGCGGGGAACATCTGCCGATGCACCGGCTACGGGGCGATCATCCGGGCGTTCGACCGCCTGTCAGGGGAGGCGCCATGACGACGACCTCCCGGCGCACACTCCCGGTGGTCTCGGACGGGATCGGTGAGTCGCCGACCCGACCCGACAGCGTTCCCAAACTGAAGGGTGAGTTCGCATTCGCCCAGGACCTCGAGGTGGAGGGAATGCTCTGGGGCGCGACGCACCGAAGTCCGCATCCTCACGCACGGATCCTCTCCATCGACGTCGCCCCTGCCCTGGCGATCGGGGGCGTCCACGCCGCTCTCACGTCCGTCGACGTGACAGGAACGGGGTTCTACGGATTGGAGGAGGCGGACCAGCCGGTCCTGGCGCGAGACAAGGCCCGCTATTGGGGTGAGCCGGTGGCCATCGTGGCCGCGGAGGACCAGGAGACCGCTCGCAAGGCCGCGGCGGCGATTCGGGTCGAGTACGAGGTGCTGGATCCGTTGTCCGACCCCGAGCAGGCAGACGCGGAAGACGAGGTATTCCGGCGTGTGCAGATCCGCCGTGGAGACCAGTCCGCCCGTGGCTCGGTCGTGGTCGAGGGCTTTTACGAGGTTGGCATGCAGGACCAGGCTCCTCTGGGCACCGAGGCGGGTATCGCAGTCCCTGACGGCGCGGGCGGAGTCGACCTGTATGCGACCAGCCAATTCCTCCACGTCGACCAGCAGCAGGTCGTCTCGAGTCTGGGTCTGCGGCCCGAACAGGTCCGCTCCCACCCCGCCGGCGTAGGCGGCGCGTTCGGTGCGAGAGAAGATGTCAACCTGCACATCCACCTGTGCATGCTGGCCCTGCACACCGGCCAGCCCGTCAAGATGGTCTACCACCGGTCCGAGTCCTTCACGGGCCACGTGCATCGTCACCCCGCCCGAATGTGGTTTCGTCACGAGGCCGACGAGGACGGCAAACTGATACGAGTCGAGGCGAAGGTGCTCGTTGACGGTGGGGCATATCTCTCCACGACATCGGCCGTCCTCGGAAACGCCTGCTCCTTCGCGACGGGGCCGTACAAGGTCGAGTCGGTGGCCATCGATGGTGTGGGAACTCGCACCAACAACCCGCCATGCGGTGCCATGCGAGGCTTCGGCGCCGTTCAGGTCTGCTTCGGGCACGAATCCCAGATGGACAAGCTCGCCGCGGCCCTGGCGATGGATCCCCTCGAGATAAGACGCAGAAACGCTTTGGCCACGGGCGACCGGCTGTCGACCAACGGCCAACTGCTCGAGACGCCGATGCCCCTGGCCGAGATAATCGAGTCGCTGGAGGCGATGCCGCTGCCAGATGACGACCCAATGAGCCTTCCCGGCGGGAGCGGGCTCACGTCCGAGCGGAGGCATGTGGTTCGCGGCATCGGGTACGGCTTGGGGATCAAGAATCTGGGCTTCTCCGAGGGATTCGACGACTACGCCGAGGCCAGGGTGCGCCTGACACCCGACGGCGGCGTGGTCGAGACCGCCGCCGCCGAGATCGGGCAAGGACTGGTCACCGTCGTCGCTCAGATAGCCCGTTCGGCGATGGGAATCAGCGAGTTCAGAGTCGACTTGGTCGACACCTCCAGGATCGATGAGGCCGGGTCGACCTCGGCTTCCCGTCAGACGATGATGACCGGAGGCGCCGTGTACAGCGCCGCCACCCGCCTCCGGGAGAGGATTCTCGAGCTTCATCATGGTGACGACCTCGGTGACGAGGGCGTGAAGCGCGGCGGTGACGTCGTCGTGCCGATGGCCGTTCTCCTCGAGGAGGGCTGGGAGGAGGCTTTCACCTTCCGCCATCCTCCGACCGATGTGCTCGACGAGCAGGGCCAGGGTCGGGGCCATGCCGACCTGGCTGTTGCCGGGCACAGGGCAGTGGTCGATGTGGACGTCGAGCTCGGCCTCGTCAAGGTGATTCGGGTGGACACCGCCCAGGACGTGGGCAAGGCGCTGAACCCTTACTCGGTGAGGGGCCAGATCGAAGGAGGGATCCTCCAGGGTGTCGGGCTGGCGATCATGGAAGAGCTGGTCATCGAGGACGGAGTGATCAAGAACGCCAACTTCACCGACTACCTGTTGCCGACCATTCTCGACGCCCCCGACGTGGAGGCACTCCTCATCGAGCAGGGCGGATCATGGGGCCCATTCGGTGCCAAGGGGGTGGGTGAGCCTCCTACCATCTCGTCCGCAGCCGCGGTGGCGGCCGCCATAAGGGATGCCTCGGGGAAGCCGATCTCCAGGATCCCGGTCAGGCCAGGAGACATCGCACTGTGAACCCCATCGATGACTTTGCTCGCTCGTTGCCCAAGGCCGAGCTGCACATCCACATCGAGGGGACTCTCGAGCCGGAGATGATGTTCGAGCTGAGCGAGCGTCACGGCCACTTCCTTCCGTACGAGAGCGTCGAGGCCACCCGCGCCGCCTACGACTTCGTCGACCTTCAGTCGTTCTTGGACCTCTACTACCTGGGTGCGGGGGTCCTGCAGTCGAGACAGGACTTCTACGAGCTGATGTACGCGTACCTCGTGAAGGCGAGCGCCGACGGGGTGAGGCATGCCGAAGTGTTCTTCGACCCTCAGACCCACACCGAGCGAGGCGTCGGCTTCGAGACTTTCATGGGCGGGTTCAGGGAGGCCATCGACGACGCTTCATCTCACCTCGGAATCACCGCGGACCTCATCATGTGCTTCCTGCGGCACCTCGGGGGTGAAGAGGCTCTCCGAACCCTCGCCGAAGCGGAGGACCATCTGGACGGTGTGATCGCCGTAGGGCTCGACTCGTCGGAGGTCGGGTTCCCACCGGAGCTGTTCGTCGAAGCGTATGACCGCGCCAGGTCACTCGGCTTGCGCGCCGTCGCCCACGCCGGCGAGGAGGGGCCGCCGTCCTACGTCTGGGGTGCACTCGACGACCTCGGCGCCGAGCGCATCGACCACGGGAATCGGGCATTCGAAGATCCCGTTCTGGTCGAGCGGCTCGTGAAGGAGCAGGTGCCGCTCACGGGCACTCCCTTGTCGAACGTCGCCCTACGCGTCGTCGACACGATCGATGATCACCCGCTTCGATCCATGCTCGACCATGGTGTGCTTGTGAGCGTGAACTCCGACGATCCCGCCTACTTCCATGGCTACGTGGGGGACAACTACGTAGCGGTGGCCGGCGCACTCGGATTGGGCCCGGCAGAGCTTGCCCAGCTAGCCCGGAATTCGGTGGCGTCTTCGTTCATCCCCGAGTCGAGGAAAGCGGCGTTGACTCTCGAGATCGATGATCTTCTAGCGAGGCACGAGGGCTAGCTGCCTGGAGTGGGCGACGAGACTGCCCTCCTCATCCCAGACGTCGACGTCCTCTTCCAACAGGCCTCCGGTTACGAATCGCGTTCGGACGTCGAGTTGGAGCCATGTCCTGGGTCTGGGGTCGCGCACATGGACTGTCAGGTCGAGAGTTGGTGTCCAGTTCACCGGCAATGTCGTGTTGAAGACGGCAGGGGGAAACGAGTCGGCCGCGAGAACCAAGGCGATCGGATCCGCAGGTTCTCCGTCCAGAAGCCTCATCCATCCCCGGAGGCGGGCGATACCGGTGCGGTCGCCCTGCAGCGCAGAGGCGTCCTGGGGGTGCAGCATCAGCTGCACCTTGTTCACGAACGGAGGCGGAAAGGGCCGCTCTGGTGAGTGCTCGGCGCGAACACACTCGTTCGGGGGCGGGATCTCCGGCGGCGGCGATTGGATGAGCTTGGCTGGCGAGACGGCACGCTCGGGGTCTGCGAAGCTGGCCAGGGCACTGAGGACTGGCTTGTCGAGGCCGATGAGGCCCGCACGCAGCGTCGAGATGCTGCGACCGACCTTCAGCGTCTCAACCTCGACGCTCACGGGCCCGGCCCGCCCTGGATTGAGGAAGTGGGCCGATATCGACACGAGGTCGCGGCCGATCGTCTCATTGGCCATGGCGCGGGCAGTTATCGCCATCAGGTATCCGCCGTTGGCGATGTCGAAGATGTCCCAACCGGGCTCGATCTGCCCGCTCCAGGTGCCAGGACCGGTCCGGGTGACAGCGGTGGCCGTCGTGAAACTCAACGCAACGTCACGCCCTCGCCCTTGTCGACCATGCCGATCACGGTCGGCCCGTGCTCGTGGGTCGCAGCCATCACATCGTCGACGTGAGACGGGTCGACGACCAAGCAGAAGCCGATTCCCATGTTGAACGTCCTGAACATCTCTTCCTCACCGACCCCGCGTGACATGACCAGGTGGAACACATCGGGTCGAGCCCAGCTCCCCGTGTCGACGACGGCCCCGAGATCACCCGGGAGGGCTCTTCCGAGGTTTGCCGCCAGCCCGCCCCCGGTGATGTGAGCCGCCGCGTGCACGCCTCCAGCGGCGATCGCGCGCATGACCGCAGGCGAGTAGATGATCGACGGCTCGAGCAGATGGTGTAAGTGGGCGTC
The DNA here is from genome assembly GCA_041556535.1 of Acidimicrobiia bacterium. Lineage (GTDB taxonomy): Bacteria > Actinomycetota > Acidimicrobiia > Spongiisociales > ZC4RG35 > JAWWBL01. The sequence goes on from JBFFIL010000023.1 coordinate 6,751, forward strand.
GATGTCGTCCCCGAACACCTTCCTGACAAGGGAGAAGCCGTTCGATCTGAGGTTCGGCGAGAGCAGCCCGATCAGCTGGTCGCCTTCGCGCACGTGATGAGCGCCGAGGGCCTTCCCCTTCTCCACGACTCCGAGGGCCGTGCCCGCCAGGTCCACCGCATCATCGGCCATCACTCCCGGGTGCTCGGCCGTCTCGCCCCCCAGCAAGGGACACCCGGCGACGGTGCAGGCGTTCGCCACCGAGGCCACAATCGCCTTGTCCCGCTCGGGGGTGAGCACACCCACGGCCAGGTAGTCCACGAACCCGATGGGCGCTGCCCCTACCGCGGCCAGGTCGTCGACGCACATCGCGACCAGATCCTGGCCCACCGTGGCCCAGTCGCCGGCCCGGCGGGCCAGGTCGAGCTTCGTGCCCACGCCGTCGGTTGACAGCATCATCATTGGGTGATCGAAGCCCTCGGGAATCTCGACCCCGGCGGCGAACCCGCCAAACCGCCCGCCCACGCGGTCGGTCCAGGTGGCGGTCACGTCAGCGGCAATCGCTTGAACCAGCCGGTCGGCCGCCTCGATGTCGACCCCGGCCTCCCGGTAGGTCATTACGAACGCTCGAGTTGGTATTTGTCCGCGCTCTCCGGGAGGGAAGTCGGGTACCGGCCGGAGAGGCACGCGGTGCAGAAGCCGGCGTCCGAAACACCGGTGGCCGCGAGCAATCCTTCGAGCGAGAGGTAGCCGAGCGTGTCGGCTCCGAGGTGATCGCGGATCCGTTCCTCGTCCATCCGTGCAGCGATCAACGTTGATCGGTCCGAGGTGTCCATTCCGTAGAAGCAGGGCCAGCGGTAGGGCGGAGAGGAGACCCTGAGGTGTATCTCCGAGGCGCCGGCCCCCCTCACCATCGCCACCAGCTTGCGCGTCGTCGACCCTCGGACGATGGAGTCGTCGACGAGGACCACGCGTTTGCCCTCGAGGTTCTCGGGAATCAGGTTCAGCTTGAGCCGAATTCCCTGGTCACGAAGCATCTGGGTGGGTTCGATGAAGGTGCGGCCCACATAGCGGTTCTTGACGAGCCCATCGGTGTAGGGGATGCCGCTCTCCACTGCGAAGCCCTGTGCGGCGGGGATCCCCGACTCGGGCACCGGCACCACGACGTCGGCTTCCGCCGGGTGCTCGCGTGAGAGCTGGCGGCCCATCGCGTGCCTGGCGTTGTGGATGCTCTTCCCGTACATCTGTGAGTCCGGCCGGGCGAAGTAGACGAACTCGAAGAGGCACAGCCCCGGCTGGACCGTCTCGAACGGGTTGTAGCTCCTGATGCCAGTGGCATCGATGACAACCATCTCACCAGGCGCGACTTCGCGCACGAACTGTGCTCCGACCAGGTCGAGGGCTGCAGTCTCCGACGCGAGCACCCAACCCCCGTCGGACAGGGAGCCGAGGCAGAGGGGTCGGAACCCATTCGGGTCGCGTAGGCCGACTATCCGCCCTTGGTCCATGATGATGAGGGAGAACGCGCCCTTCCAGGTGGGGGCGACCTCCATCAGCGCGACTTCGAGGCCGCGGTCGTCGGAGCGCTCGTCGTCCACCGCTCGGGCGATGCCCTCCGCCATGAGATCGGAGTCGGTTGTCGCACCGGTCACGCCCAGCATGGTTGCGAGCTCGCCAGTGTTCGTGAGATTGCCGTTGTGCCCGAGGGCCACGCTCGTTGTGCCGATCTGGCGGTGCGCGGGCTGGGCATTGGCCCAGTTGTTGGATCCGGTGGTGGAATAGCGCACGTGGCCCATTCCCAGATGGCCGTCCAGACCGGCCAGCGCCGACTCGTCGAAGACCTGGGCCACGAGACCGAGATCCTTGTAAACGGTGACGGTTTCGCCGTTCGAGGTGGCTATCCCCGCCGACTCCTGGCCCCGGTGCTGGAGGGCGAAGAGGCCGAAGTAGATGAGATGCGAGACGCGCTGGGTGGTCGAGTAGGCCCCGAACAGGCCACATGCCTCGCGGGGGCGGTCCGACTGAGCGCTGAGGGCCTCGTGGGGCACCTCGCCATCGTAGGGGGCCGGCGTGCGGGGCAGCTCGCTCTGCAGAGGAATTTGCCGATGTATCCGGGGATTGCCCCGCCGGCGGGCAGGTGATCAGCCGGCTAGCGCCTCACTCAGGGAGTCGATGCGCGTTTCGATCAGGTCCGCCGGCGCCCAGCCGCGTGCCAGAAGGGCGAGCCGGTCGTCGCTGAGTCGTCCGACGAGCGTCGGGAATCCGGAGATCCCCCAACTGCGGGCCATCGAGAAATCTGCCCATGCACCCTTCTTGGACTCCTCGGTCAGCAATTGGGCCCCGAAGTCGTCGACATCCACGGAAAATGGTGCTGCCAATCGCGCCAGTTCCTCGAAGTCGGTGACGTCGACGCCGTCCGCGTAGAAGGCGTGCTGGACCGTTGTGAAATAGGTGAGCGTCTTCGAGGGGTCCAGTCGACGCATCACGGTGATCGCGATCGCCGCGGGCTCGGTGTCGTACACCCAGTCGTCCCTTCTCTCGAGGAAACCCGAATCGAAGGGCTGCCCGGTTCGCTCCGCAATCTCGTCCCAGTGGCGTCTCAAGTAACCGGCCATGCGGTCCTCCAGGACCTGTGCAGATGGTCCGGGACGAAGCCCGCCAACGACGACCTCAACCGGGTGTCTCTCCGCGAGCTTCTCGATCTCCGGCGCGAAGCCCCAGCACCAAGAGCACATAGGATCTCCGACGTAGACGAGACTCCGCAGCGCATCGGTCATCGAGTCACCAACATGTGGCCATTCACCCTATGAGCGTCAACGCCGCAATCGAAGAGGCATTCCGGGAGAGTCGGGCTGTGGTCCTCGCCGGGCTGGCAAAGCAGGTCCGGGACATCGACCTGGCGGAGGAGGCGCTTCAGGATGCCTTGGCCGAAGCGGTTCGGTCCTGGCCGGGCTCGGGAGTCCCCGACAACCCGGGAGGATGGATATTCACCGTGGCTCGGCGACGCGCCATCGACCGTATCCGGAGGGAACGCTCGGAGACCCGTCGCCGTGAGGTTCTCGAAGGGCTCGCGAGCCTCGGAGTGGACCAACCCGTGGCGCCGATGCTCGGCGCGACCGTCACCGATGACAGGCTCGTGATGATCTTCACGTGTTGTCACCCTTCGCTGGACACCGACAAGCAGGTGGCCTTGACCTTGAAGACGCTCGGCGGCCTGACGACGGCCGAGATAGCGGATGCGTTCCTCGTCTCAGAGACCACCATGGCCCAGAGGCTCGTCCGTGCGAAGGCGAAGATTCGAAATGCATCGATCCCGTTTCGGGTGCCCGACGAGCCCGAGATGACAGCCCGCCTCGAGGCGGTGCTCGCCGTCGTCTACCTGATCTTCAACGAGGGCTACTTCTCGTCGTCTGGGGAGCCTCTCGTGCGAGCAGACTTGGCGGAGGCGGCAATCGAGCTCGGTCGTCTCCTGCGCGATCTGCTCGCCGGGAGCAGCGAAGTGCGCGGCCTGCTGGCGCTGATGCTCCTACAGCACTCACGGCACCGGGCCCGAACCGACGAATCAGGCGAGGTCGTGCTTCTGGCGGATCAGGATCGGTCCATGTGGGACCACGAGTTGATCGCCGAGGGTCTCGACATCGCTTCGGGCGCGGGTGACGGCCCTTATGCGCTGCAAGCATCCATCGCAGCATGCCATGCCCGGTCCCCGACGTGGGAGGGCACCGATTGGGACGGAATCGTCGGTTTCTACGACCGACTGCTGGATGCCACCGGATCACCAGTGGTTTCTCTCAACCGGGCGGTCGCGGTGAGC
>JBFFIL010000024.1:0-10502 GCA_041556535.1 Acidimicrobiia bacterium
AGGGTGGCCTTCGGGCCACCCTCACAACTTCTGCACATATCGGGGAATGACCACCGAGTTAAGAGAGCCAGAGATACCCGAGCTAGCGCGGCCGCCCTTCTACAGGGACGTCCGCGTGATTCGCATCGTGAGCCAGATGGTGGCGGTAGGAGCCGCACTGGGGCTCGCCGCATGGCTGGTCAGCAATCTCTTCACCAACATGAACGACTTGGGGATATCGACCTCGTTCGACTTCCTGGGGCGCCCCACCAACACCGAGATTCCCTTCGATCAGCACTTCGACGCTCGATCGCCGGTCATCGAAATGGTGCTGATCGGGGTGAAGAACACCTTCCTGGCCGGCTTCTTCGGGATCATCCTCGCATCTGTCATCGGCCTGATCATCGGGGTCTCGCGGCTATCGGAGAACTGGCTTCTGGCACGTCTCGCCGCCGCATATGTCGAGTTCTTCCGGAACATTCCCCCGCTGGTCATCATCATCTTCTTCGGGTTCGCGGTATTCACTTTCGGAGCATTTCCGCTCTTCCGTGATAGCTGGGAGCTGAAGTTCCCCGGGAGCGACAACACCTTCTTGATCGTCAACAACGACCGCTGGGGCATCCCCGGATTCTCCGGCACGAGTGGGTTGGGTCTGTTCTGGATCATGGTGGCGGTAGGCGTGGTGGCCGCCGGCCTGGTTTGGTACTGGCGAACCAAGCGGTTCGAGAGGACGGGCCAACCGCACCATCGGGTTCTCTGGTTCCTCGGCGTGGTTCTCGCTGCAGTGATAGTGGGATACTTCCTGACCGGCCAGCCGTTCGAGATGTCGTGGCCCGAGATCTCCGAGAACCGAAGACGGATCGACGGCGGTTTCATCGTCAACTGGGGGTTCATGTCGATCACCGTGGCTCTCGGTCTCTACACCGCCAGCCACATCGCTGAGATCATCCGAGGGTCGATCCTCGCCGTGCCAAAGGGTCAGTCGGAGGCCGCGAACGCCGTCGCCCTCTCCTCTTTCCAGCGTTACCGCTATGTCGTATTGCCGCAGGCGATGCGGATCGCCCTACCGCCCACGATCAACCAATACCTCAATCTGGTCAAGAACACCTCCCTTGGAGTCGCGGTGGGCTACGCGGAGCTGACCAACCTGACCCAAACCTCGGTCGGCAACGGCAGGCCGGCGTTCCAGTCGTTTCTCATCATCATGGGCGTCTATCTCAGCTTCTCATTGGCCATCTCCTCTGTCCTGAACGTCGTCAACCGGCGTATCCAGTTGGTGGAGCGATGACCGCTACCTCGGCTCCGATCGCCCGAGATGGGGCCCTCGGCTGGATGCGGAAGAACCTGTTCAAGAATTGGTGGTCGGGTGTTCTGACCGTGATCCTGCTGGGAATCACCGGCTTCGTTGTCTACCAGTTCACGATCTTCCTGTTCGTCACGGGCGAGTGGGATGCGGTCCGGGTCAACCTCACGCTGTTCATGCTGGGGACCTTCCCGCGAGTCGAGCCCAACAACGAGATGTGGCGGCTCATCGTCCAGATGGTGATCTTCGGTCTTGCTTTCGGCGTCGGCGCCGGAACCAGTGCTGCATCACGGAAGGACCGGTCCGAGGACGCCGGGCTCCAGTACGAGCAAGGCAGCGTCCTCGACACGATCAAGAGGATGTGGTCGCTGGTCGTCTTCATCGCCCTCCTTCTCTTCTTCGCCAGCAGCGACACAGTGGGGACGCTCTGGGGGCCGTTCGCGGTGGTCGGCGGCGCAGTCGTTGCCGGCGCAGCGGGTTATCAGGCCAAGCGATTCCCCAGACGCTTCCGCCGTCTTGGCTGGCTGCTCACACTCGTGCTTCTCATTCTCGGCTTTCAGGTCGTTTCTGGCTTCGAGGCTGGCGGCTGGATCCCCCTGGGTGCGGTCTTCGGCTTCGCCGTATACGGCGCCGTGCCCACCTACCGATTCGAGACCGGTTGGCAGCGAGCGGGTGTTCGCCTGGGTTCTGCCGGTGTCGTCGTCGGGATCCTCTACGCGGTCTACCAGTTCGTCGATCTTCCCGGAGTCGGGTGGGACGACTGGTCCGGCCTGCACCTGACCCTCATGGTCTCGGCCCTGGCGATCGTCCTCGCCTTCCCACTCGGGCTCCTGCTTGCACTCGCCCGTCGCTCGACATTCCCTGCGCTTCGCACGATGGCAACGCTGTACATCGAGACCGTGCGGGGTGTTCCCTTGATCACATTGCTCTTCATGGGCCAGTTCATCATCGGGTTCTTGCTTCCGCCTGGCGCCTCGGCACTGTCCGACATCACGAAGGCGTTGGCCGTGATGACGTTCTTCACCGCCGCCTATATCGCCGAGATCGTGAGAGGAGGCCTGCAGGCCCTCGACCGAGGCCAGAACGAGGCCGGTCAAGCGCTGGGCCTGGCGCCGCCGACGATCATGAGGCGCATAATCCTCCCCCAGGCGCTCACGGCGGTCATTCCGGCGATCGTTGGCCAGTTCATCTCCCTCTTCAAGGACTCGTCACTGCTTTCGATCATCGCCGTTCTCGAGTTCCTCGGGGTGCGGAAGATCGTCCATGCCCAGGCCGACTTCCGAGGAGTGGGGATCGCCGAGACGCTCATTTTCGTCGCGATCGGCTACTGGGCCTTCTCATTTGCCATGTCACGGGAGAGTCAGAGATTGGAACGTAGATTGCGAGTTACCAGATGACCACGGAACCAAACGGACAGGTTTTCTCCGATGCCACTAGGGCAGTCGGCAAGACAATCATCGAGCTGAGGAACGTGGACAAGTTCTTCGGGGACTTCCAGGCGTTGGCCAATATCAACATGAGTGTCGGCTCCCAGGAGGTAATCGTCGTAATCGGACCGTCTGGATCGGGAAAGTCGACCCTCATCCGGTGCATCAACCGCCTCGAGAAGCACGATGCCGGCTCGATAGTCGTGGACGGGATCGAGTTGACCGAGGACATCAAGAACATCCAGGAGGTACGCCGCGAGACCGGAATGGTCTTCCAGCAGTTCAACCTGTTCCCCCACCTGACCGTCATCGACAACATCACGCTGGCGCCACGTCAGGTGCGTCACGAGCCGAAGGATGAGGCGGAGGAGAACGCCATGGCCCTGCTCGTGAGGGTCGGAATCCCGGAACAGGCTCGGAAGTATCCGGGCCAGCTCTCCGGTGGGCAGCAACAGCGTGTGGCCATCGCGAGGTCACTGGCGATGAGGCCGAAGGTCATGCTCTTCGACGAGCCGACGTCGGCGCTCGACCCGGAGATGATCAAAGAAGTGCTGGATGTGATGGTCGAGCTGGCCGAAGGGGGAATGACGATGATCGTGGTGACGCACGAGATGGGATTCGCCCGCGCCGTCGCCAACCGGGTCGTGTTCATGGCAGATGGCCAGATCGTCGAGGTCGGTACGCCCGAGCACTTCTTCACCAATCCCCAAGAGGACCGCACGAAGCTCTTCCTCAGCCAGATCCTGTAGCCTCGTCCAGGTACCAGGTACCCGGCGGATCCGATTTAGCCTCACCGCTGAGTGTCCTCTTCCTTGTTCAGACTCGTCGTCGTCGTAGGGCTCGGCTCCGTCGTTGGAGCGGCTTCGTATGCGGTGTGGTCGTCGGCCGCCACGTCTCCCACTACGACGATCCTGGCGGAGGCGGAGACGACGACCACGATAGAGCCGACGACGACGTCGACTTCCCAGCCAACGACCACGACGACCAGCACGATTCCCCGGCCGACGACCACGACCATCCCTCCCAAAGAGACACTCGTGATACATGGGACAGGAGATGTCACCCCCGACCCCAACTACATCCCGGCGCTGGCGAGGAACGGCTGGGACTATGCCTGGACGGGTCTCGAGGGAATCTTCCTCCACGACGACCTGACGGTGATCAACCTCGAATGCGTGCCGTCAGACATCGGGACGCCCCTGGTCAAGGACTTCGTCTTCCGTTGCCCGACGGAGGCGCTCCCGTCGGTGCGCAACGCAGGCGTCGACGTCGCCAATCTCGCAAACAACCACTCGGGTGATTACGGAAAGGAGGCTCTTGTCGACGGACGGTCTCAGCTCATCCTCCACGGCATAGCCCCGGTCGGGGTGGGGGAGAACTACGACGAGGCCGGAGCCCCGGCGATATTCGAGATAGGTGGCTGGACAGTGGCCGTTGTCGGGTTTGGTGGAGTGGCGCCCGACCCCGGTTGGTACGCAACAGAAACCAGTGCCGGTATGAGGAGCGGTGACCACCCCTCGAGCATGGTTTCGGCGGTGGAGGCAGCAGACGCGATCGCCGACATCGTGGTGGTCACCGTCCACTGGGGATTCGAACTGGACACGACGCCACGCCCAGACGACCGTGAGCGAGCGATGGCGATGATCGAAGCAGGCGCTGATGTCATCTTCGGGCACCATCAGCATCGGCTGGGCCCCTACGGAGTCATCGACGGCGCCGCGGTCTTCTGGGGTCTGGGGAACTTCGTCTGGCCTCACAACTCGATCCCCAGCGCTACAACAGGCATCGCCAGAGCCGTCATCCACCCGGACGGCTCCATCGAGGCCTGCTTCATCCCGGCCTTCATCGTCACTCACGGCCATCCGGTGCTCACCGGGGAGCCGGAGTGCGGGCCACCGCTGTCTCCCCGCGGCCCCATCCCTCGCGAATCCGACGTGTTCCCGACATGATGAGGTGGTCGGCGCTGTTACTTGTGGTCGCCGCATGCAGCTCGGTGGTCGTCGAGCCGACTACTACCACCACGCTGCCGGAGTCGACAACTACCACCACCCTGCCCGACCCCACCACCAGCACGACGATCCCCGACGCGTGCCCGGCGGCTCCGTACGACATCGGGTTTCTTCCGATCAATGTCAACGAGGCCGGCTTCGACCCGACCGGGCTCGAGCCGGATGTGTGGACGTCGGTGGGTGGGACGCACTCCACCTTCTACGGCCGAAACGACGGAACCGTGGCGATTGCCCTCATCAGGGGCACGCTTCCCCCGATCGACTGGCCGGCCGAGAAAGGGACAACGTCGGTCGACGGCACGGATGCCGTCGCCGGCATGCATCTGGACGGGACTTGGGTCGTCGCCTGGTACGAGGAGCCGGGTGCCAGATGCGATCTATACACGATGGTGCTGTATCCGCCATGGAGCCAGGCCGACGTCGGAGCCGTCGTCCACAGCATGGACCGGGTAGGGGGTTAGTCCCGGGACAGGGCTTTCCAGGCGGTGAATCCGCCTATGACATCCGTTGCGCCCGACAGCCCCAGATCCTTCAGACGTGATGCGGCCAGCGATGAGCTGTACCCGTGGTTGCACACCAGGATCACCTTCTGGCCGGCGTCGAGTTCGATGCTCCTCCACTCGCTGGACGGTGCCAACCTCCATTCGAGAACGGTTAGGTCGATCGGGACGGATCCGGGGATCTCCCCGTCGCGCTCCCGTTGGGCGGTGTCCCGCACGTCGATTACCACGGCTCCCGCTGCGACCTCCCCTGCCAGGTCTTCAGGTCGGACTCGGTCCAATCTGGCCCTGGCGGCGGCCAGGTACTCGTCGACCGTGAGCGAGTTGTCCGGCATAGGCCCAACTAAAGCAGGGGCACGCTCGTGCGTGCCCCTGCGGTTGAACGACGTGATCCGGCCTAGCTCTCGCTGGACCCGACGTCGGACTGGGCTTCTTTCCACATCTCGCCGATCGCTGCGACCGATCCGAGGACACCCGAGGTGTCGAGCGGCAAGAAGATCTTCGTCGCCTGGCCGTCTGCCACCTCCTGAAGGGTCTCCAGGTATCGGATGGCGATCAGATCCGGAGTCGGGTCACCGTTGTGGATGGCCCCGAACACCCTCTCGATTGCCTGGCCTTCACCTTCGGCCACTGTGAGCTTCTGGTACTTCTCGGCGTCGGCGACCCGCTTGATCGCCTCGGCCTGGCCGTCGGCCTCGAGCACCTGGCTCTCCTTGACACCCTCTGCTTTGAGGATGGCAGCTCTCTTCAGGCCCTCGGCCTCGGTCACCGCGGCACGACGATCACGCTCGGCCTTCATCTGGCGATGCATGGCGTCGGTGACGTCGACCGGCGGCTCGATCCGCTGGATCTCGACTCGAACGACCCTCACACCCCATTTGTCCGTCGCGTCGTCGAGGATCTGCCTGAGCTTGGCGTTGATCACCTCGCGGGATGTCAGCGCCGAGTCGAGGTCGAGGTCGCCCACCACGTTTCTCAAGTTGGTCTGGGCAAGCTTGGTCACAGCCAGGATGAAGTTCCCAACGTTGTACTTGAGCTTCACCGGGTCGGTGGCCTCGTAGTAGATGACAGCGTCGACCGTCACAACCACGTTGTCCTTGGTGATGACCTCTTGCGGGGGAACGTCGATGACTTGCTCGCGCATGTCGACCTTGGTGAGTCGCTTCACGAACGGCAAGACCCAGCGAAGACCGGACTCGACCGTGCGCTGGTAGCGGCCCAGAAACTCGATCAGCCCCTTCTCAAATGGCCTGACGACCCGAAAGCCGGCCGAGGCGATGAGGATCAACCCGACCGCTAAAACCGCAAACAGAATGATTACGGCGTCCATTTATCTTTCCTTTCCTTCCAAACCCGAATTCATTGACTCTCTACTTGCTCGACCTTGAGCCGAGCCCCGTCTACGTCGGTGACGATTATCTTCGCCCCAGCCGGCACCGGCTGTAGCGCCGTAGCCCGCCACTCCTCGTTGAGGATTCGCACCATCCCGGCTCCGGAGTGGGGGTCAATCGACTCGAGCACGACCCCTTCCGACCCGACCCACCGGTTGGCGCCCACCCGCGGCTGCTCACCTTCGTCCTGACGGCCGATGAACCTCTGCAGGAAGGCGAGGGCGAACACCGACACGCCGAAGAAGACGAGCCATTGGGCGACGACCACGACGTTGAGCCAGGCGAGAATCGCCGCTACAGCGGCTCCGACCGCGAATGGGAGCAAGAAGAATCCGGCGGTGAAGATCTCCCCGATCCCCATGACGATGGCGAGGATCGTCCATAGCCAGCGCCAAATCTCGTTTTCCACGTCACTACCTCCTTGTCCGGCAATGATGGCCGCGGTGATGACCGCTGCCGCCCCTGCTCCGTAAGAGATCAGGTCTCTGCGAGAGGCCCTGGCCCTCTTTGTCCTGCCACTCTGCACATCTTCCCAAGCCGCCACGCGCCGGCCACCGAGCTCCCGTGCCCAGCTCTCCGCAAACGAGGCGGCGTCGCCGACCACGTCCTCGACTGAGCGGCCGTCGGCCGATGCCTCGCTCAGGTGGAGCTCCAGTTCGGCCTTCATCGAGGCCACGTCTTCTTTGCCCAGTCCGGCCTCGTGCCAATAGCGCTCTACGTTTGCGACGACGGTGTCACGGTCGGGCATCGGCTGCTCCGTTCAATACCGCGTCGACGGAGTCCCGAAAACCGGACCACTCGTCGAGCCATCGGCTCAGCGTCTCCTCGCCTTTCTCGGACATCCTGTAGTACTTGCGCGCCGGGCCTTCGCTGCTCTGCACCAGATAGCCTTCGATCATCCCTTGCCTCTGTAGGCGGGACAGTAGGGGGTAGATCGAGCCCTCACTCGCGAGGTCGAGACCCCTCTCGCTCAGTTTCCTCACCATCTCGTACCCGTACGACGCCTCTTCACCGATGATCGACATCAGGCACATCTCCAGGACGCCGTGCAACAGCTGAGAAGTGCGACCCTGTCCGGGCTGCTGTTCGGTCCTCTTGGGTACCATGCGATACACATTACCAAGCGGTACACGGAAGTCAACGTGGCAAGAGTGTGACTTTTCGCGTTCCCGGTGGCGAGACGGGGAGGTCGAGATCGTCGAGCCTCCAGTCTCAGCCGCTAAAAGGCGTCCAGACCAGAGTGGTCGGGTGGAACTGGCTCCAGGCGAACCAGAACGATTCGTGGGTCACCAGCTCACGGCCATTGGCATCGAAGACTCGAATCGAGTCGACCAGGCGAACCGTCATGCCCTCGTACCCGAACTCGCCTTCGGCGAGTGCATCCCTGGTGTGGGCCACCGGGAAGGCCACAGGAATCCCGTCGGGGGAGATGACGCCGACCACCTTCTCCTGGATCGGAAGACGGTGATCGACATCGCCTACGGGGAAGATGGGCCCGTCGTCGTCACGGTTGCCCAGCGGGTCGTCCTCGTAGGTGCGGCCGATTCCCCCGTCCTCGGCCAGGATGAGAGTGTGCGGATGCGCTTCCTTCCAGTCACCCCAGGTGGATGCAACAACCGAGATTTGCTCCAACACGATCCCCGCCTCCCCCAAGGGGCCGGTGAGGGCTCTCCCCGTGAAGGTGTCGATGGCGGACATCGTGGTCAGGTCGAACATGAGCTTGTTGGAGCGGGAGAGAAGGCCCGACGTCCGGAGGACCACCCGGTCCACGCCGGGGACGTTGTCGACGAAGTAGGCCTGTGCCGAGCCGCACAGGGTGCAGTAGGGGATGCCGAGCTCCCGCCCTCCGAGAGTGACATTCACCATCTCGTGGACCTCCATCTGGTGTATGGGCAGCGCAAGGGCCTGATCACCGACCACCACTCCGAACACAACGCGGCTGTCGTCGTACCAGTCACCGCCGGCGGCGTCGGTCGTTCCGGGCTCGTCGAGTGAAGGAATGCAATTGCACGGCCCGTTGTCACCGTAAGGCCGATCGTCCGCGAAGACGCCTCCCCATGTGACCAGTCGCCAGTCGAGGTGGTGGTCCTCGGTGAAGAAGGGATCCCAGCGCGGATCGATGGTCGTGTAGATCTGTCGCTTCAGCTCGGTATAGCCGTCCCAGGCGGGGAGATCCCAAGCGATCAGGTGGTTGGATGTCCACACGAACCCGAGCTCCGTCAGGTCCCGCTCCGCCCCGGTCAACTCGGTGAACGCCTGCTCCAACTCGCCACCGGTGCCGGCTCCCTGATAGAAGCGGAGGAGGTCGGCCAGGACCCATGCTGCGCGAGCGTCGCCACCGGCAGCGATCGTGTCGAGATGCTCCGTCGAAAATGAGGCGGAGAAGACCGATCCCGCCATCCCCGCGAGAGCTTCCTCGACGGCAGCGTCCATGGGGCCTTCTGGCACTCTCGGTGGGGGCGGGTAATCCGACTCATCCGCGTGCGTGGCGGTGGGTGCTTCGGGTGACGTGGTCGGGATCGGGGAGGGGGTTTCGGTGGTTCCGGTGCTCGCACCCGCACAGGCCGCCACGACCAGCAGAGCGATCGGCGCCAGATGCCTCATGCGGGCAAGGTAACCCTCGCCCCGTCTATGCCGGGTAAAGGCGAGCCCGGCGGTCGAGCCACCGGAGCGACCACCAGGCGACCACTGCCGCCGCACCGACGTGCCAGAGGCCGTGCCACTGCCAGAGGGAGCCAGGCACGCAGAGTGGCCCGCCGGTCGATCCGAGGCGCCCCAGGCCGGCGACGGCACCCAGGATGCCGAGCGATGCGAGGCTGGCAGCCGAGTGGTCGGTGCGGATGATGACGGCCAGGGCGGCGATGGTGAGTGCCGCGGCGATCGGGTCGGCGATCTGGGGCGCGGCGATGAAGGTCACACCAATCGCCAGGAGACCGGGAACGCGTGTCCATGCCTCCCACCGCGAGCCAAGGCCGGCGATTGTCAGGATGAGCCATGTCAGCGACACGTCGTGGGCCCACTCCGAGCCTTCGGTCATCGGACCGTGGAACAGAAAGGACCCGATGCCGGTGGCAGCGAGAGCGGCGCCAACCCATCTGAGCCGGTCACGCCTGCCGACGAAGATCCCGGCGACGATGAAGGCGGCGGTGGTGACCGAGTTGACCGCCTGCCCGAAGAAGACATGGGTCACCAGCTCGCAGTCCGCCAGCGCTCCCACGGTCGTGATCCTTTAGAAGGGTTTGTCGCCGAGACCAACCACCAGAGAGCTGGATCGGTCCCCAACCTCGCCTTGCGGCGTGAGCTGCGCCTTTCCCCTGCCACCCTCGGGTATCTCCAGCTCGACGACCAGGGCTTTTCCTGCGACGGCGGTTCCGATCAAGGTCTGAACGACGCCCTTCCAATTCCCCATCTCGTGATCGATCTCGAGTGCCGCGGCTCCGGTGGTGAGCAGGATGCCGTCGTCGCCCAGGATCCGGACCGGCCCGGTGTACTGGTCGGGCATCAGGCGCCGTCCCGGCCGAGCAGTGGGCGCACCTGACTGCGCAGAATGATTTCGTGTCTGTATGAGCGCTCCAGGTCGTCCAAGCGCAGCTCGATGTCGTCCTCCAACTCGTCGATCTTGTCTCGAAGGCGGGTGACCTTCTTCTTGAGGCGTCGATTCTCCTCCTGGAGGGCAAGAACCCGCTTTACGCCTTCCAGGTTCAGACCTTGACTCGTCAAGTCGGCGATCAGCTGGAGTCGCTCGATGTCATCTTGTGAATAGCGACGTGTGCCGCCCGGTGTTCGGAAGGGATCGACAAGCCCCTTCCTCTCATAGATGCGCAATGTCTGGGGATGCATGCCCGCCAGCTCGGCGGCGACGGATATGACGAAGACTGCCTTGGTGGGCTCGG
>JBFFIL010000025.1:0-10229 GCA_041556535.1 Acidimicrobiia bacterium
CGCCTGCCTCGGCCATGTGCACCTGGTGGGGGTGAAACATGTAGCGGCCGCGCTCGGGCAGGCGGAACTCGACGATGGCGCGCTCCGCCTGCGCGAGCGTGACCACGTCGCTGTGCTCGTCCGGCTCCAGCCGACTGCCGGTTCGGTAGACGTCGAAGGTCTCCGCGTGGAGGTGGAACGACGCCAGGGACTCGTGCTCGACCATGTTCGTGATGTACGCGCGAACCGGTTCGCCCGCGTCCACCTTGATGGGGTAGTCCTTGAAGAAGCCGGCTACCCCGTTCCAGGCCACTATCCCGTTCCGGCCTATCTCCTCGTTTGAGAATCCAGACAGCAGCAGCGCTACCTCGCGCGCCGGCGACCTGCCCCCGGGAGGGTCGACGATCATGGTTCCGTACAGGCCCTTGGAGATGTGCTCGGCAAGTGGCTGCGTGTGGCAGTGATACGGATGGACCCCCACCGGGCCCGCCTCGATCTCATAGGTGAATTCGCCGCCCGGCGGTATCGGCTCCCACCCGTCGTGCTCGGGGCGATGGGCACCATGGAAGTGAATGTTGTGCGAACGGCCGGTCCGGTTCTCGAAGTGGATCCTCACGAGGTCGCCCACGGTCGCGCGGATGATCGGGCCCGGGACGGTGCCGTTGTAGGTCCAGGCTTCGAACAGGACCCCCGCGCCGATCTCGATGAGCCTCTCCTCGACTGCGATCTCGACATCCCTCACAACCCCTGGGGGCCTGCCATCGCGGCGTGGCGGGTAGGTGTGCGCGTTCAGGGAGGACGACCGAAGCCCGACGGGCGCGGAGGCATCGCCGTACTCCGGCGTCTCTGCATGTGGCTGGGTCGTCGCGGAGTCCTCGCTCGTGGCAGCCGCCGGCTCGGAGAGCGAGCGCCCAACGACCGTCCCACCGATGAGGACGGCACCGCCCAGACCCGCCTTCTTGAGCAGGTCTCGCCTCGAAACGCCCTTATCGCCCATGTGAGAGGGTGTGCAGCGGCCCTAGACGATGCCGCCGACCAGCAGGCCGACAACCAGGAAGAGGGCGTACACCAGCATGCCGCCCGCCATGAACGTCCAACGCTGCCACGCCGGGATCGTGCTCTTCCCCAAGACGTAGTAGGCAATGACGCCCAGGAAGGGGACTACCAGAACTGCGGCCATCCATCCGATGGTCTTGCCCTTGGAGAGGTCCCTCCTGGAGAGGTCCCACAGCGCGAGGACCACCCACGATGTGTAGAGCACAAGAGGCAACACATAGGCGTACAGGCCGAAGAAGACTCCTGCGGCGGAGGCGAATGTGACTCCCATGACGTTGATTCCTTTCTTCTGAGTGACTTCTAGTCCCGACGGCATCACTGGTGTCGAGATGGCGTCGATGTCGGGCTTGGCTTCCGCAAAGACATTCACAGCCGGTCTGACCGGAGCATCGGCTCCACCGGGCATCCCAGGCTGAGGACCGGGCTGGGGAATCGTGGAGAGATCGACTTCCGGCACGAGGCCCATGCCTGCCTCCCACAGCCGGCCCAGCTGGGCAGTTGTTGCCCCGAGTTCGAACAGAGCTGGGAAACGCAAGCCTTCGCAGCCCTGACTGAACTCCAGCGCCGGGGGCATCGTGAGGGCATCGTCGTTGCCCGCGAAGCAGTTGCCGGAGCCGGATGGCCCGCTCAGGGCGACGTGGGCCAGCCCGGAGCCACGCACGTCGTTGTCGACGATGACGTGATCGCGGGACATGTAGAAGTTGGCGTCGAGCATCGGCACGATGGCGATCCCGCTGAGGGGGTGGTTCACGACGAGATTCCTGGCGACATACGAGCTGTGGCCACCGGCGATGAGGATTCCCGAGCCCTGGCCCGCCCACTGAAACCCCAACATGGGAGCGCCCGGATATCCGTTGTCGTGTACGAGATTGCCAACGATGGTCACATCATGGACGGGTGGCAACAGCTCGCCGTCCAGTGTGTTCGGAGCGATTCCCGTTCCATTGTTCCGCCACACCGAGTTGACGAGGTATATGTCGGTCGAGGCGTTCGTGCCACTGAAGCCGACTCCGTTCCACTCGGCGACGACGTCGGTGATAACTGCGTCGCACGGATCGCACTGACCGATGTAGAACCCGGCGTCTGGCGAGCCCGAGGCGTAGGAGTGCTCGATCAGCCCGTCCCCGGAGTCGAATGCGTAGATGCCGTACACGGCATTGTTGATCGATGTGATGTACGACCCGCGGTAGCCGCGCACACCTGTCCAGAAGATGCCGTTGGTCCTGGCGTTCATGACTGTCAGGTTCTCCACTGCCACACCGTCGGCGAAGAAGACCCGGATGCCGTTGGATCGCTCGAACTCACCGTCGATTACCACTTCGCTCCGGTCGACGCCTCGGATGGTGACGCCGGGCGTGATCACGTTCACCTCTTCTCTGTAGGTACCGCGGTCGACCAGCACCAGATCTCCCGGGTCGGCCGCATCGACAGCGGACTGGATCGTCGGGTAGTCGGCGGGAACGTGCCTCGTCACGCCAGTCCACTCCGACGGGGAGTCGCTCGATGCGTCGCCGGTGGCTGCCGACGACGCGATGCCGGTCGGTGGGCCGGCGCACGCCGCCACGAACAACGCAGCCAGGGCTACGAGGAGGGCGAGCCTTCCGGACACCTAGGCGTCACCCCCGACGACGAGCGTGGCGGCCATGCCATCTCCGTCGGCATTCCCATGGAACGTGCAGTAGAAGGTGTACTCCCCCGGCTCGTTGAATATGAGCTCGGCGTCGTCACCTTCGAGCTGCTCGAGCGACCCGAAGGCGCTCTCGGTCGACCAGCTCCCGTTTGAGGCGACCGCGTTGTGAGGGTTCCTCCCGGTACCCCGGAAGACGACCTTCCCGCCGACCGGCACGGCTATCTCGTCGAACTCGAACCGGTTGTCGAACATGCGGACGACGACCTCGTCGCCGGAGGCCGACTCGGCAGCCGCCGAGCCCCCGCACGCCACCAGGGGAAGGGCCATCGCCAGGATCACAACGAAGACGGTCGATCGCGTCCGCATCATCTCTCCCCGCCAAACAGTCTCTTGATCCAACCCCACAGAGAGGCGAAGAAGAGGGAAAACCCTCTCACTTCTCCCGCGGAGACAGCGGCAGCCTCCTCGTCCGTCCCGGCCTGGAGCTTCAACTCGAGGCACTCGACGAATTCGCTAATGAGGCGCCTCGACATCTCATTTATCAGCCCCGTCCTGCCGAACTGAGCTGCCGGGCCAGACAGAGTGACATCGGCATCGACGCTCACCCTCGAGCCCGCGTCGACACCATCGATGCCGTAACGCACCTTGACCTGGCCACGCGAGCCCCCGGTCCTGTCGACCCCCTTGCCCTCGATCGTGGCCGACTTCGAGGGGAGGTCCGGCGTAAACGTTGCCTTACCCTCGAAGGTCGCCGTCATAGGGCCGAGCCGCACCGACACCAACCCCTCATATGAGCCCTCTTCGCCCTGACCGAGCAATTCGGCGCCCGGGAGACACTGAGCCACTGATGGGATGTCCTGGAAGAATTCCCATACGACATCGGGGGTGCGCGCTACTTCGAATTCCTGCGAGATCTTCATCGTCCTACTCGGCCGTCCCCTGACGGAGGCGACAGCGTACCGGCCGAGGGGGTCCAATGGGGCCGGGTCTCAGTGGTGCTCGGTGTCCCCGCCCAGGAGCCTGATTGCGTGGGGAACGACACCGATGATCGCCTCGAGACTCTCGACGGCGCCCCGCGGCGAGCCCGGCAGATTGACGACCAGGCACTCTCCAATCGCTCCGGCCCTTGCTCGAGTCAGTGCAGCCATCGGGGTGGATTCCAGACCCCTGGCAACCATCACTTGAACCAATCCCGGGGCTTCCCGATCCAACACGGCCGCGGTCGCCTCGGGAGTGACGTCCCTCGGCCCGAAGCCGGTGCCCCCGGTTGTGAGCACGAGTCCGGCACCGCTCGATGCCTCCAAGATGCCGGCCATGATCTCCTCGGCCTCATCCGGTACCAAGCGGCGCGAGACGCCAAAACCGCTCTCGACGAGCACCTCTTCCAGGGCTGCCCCGGAGACATCCTCGCGGATCCCCGCCGAAACACCGTCGCTCACAGTGATCACCACTGCCTCCAAGGCTTTCACCCCCACTGCCTCGGGTCCACTGACACGCCACCGGCCAGAACGCCCAGATACAGCGCAAGGGCGACGGCCATGAAGATGGCCAAACCCCATGGCCAGGGGGTGGATTTCTCATCCTGCGGGGCTGAGGCAGCGCTGATCCCGGGCGCAGCCGCGAGCGTCGCCAGAAAGACGAGCGGCACAAGTGGCAAGGTTGGGATCACCAGGCTTTGGGTGTCTGGAAGGAAGTAGGGAATGGCTGCGAAGGCCGACACCGCTGCCGGGATCGCGGCTACCCACAGGACGAACATGAGCCTCGAACGACCGTCGCCGACGAAACGGCGGTGCGGGGCGAAAGACAGGAAAGCGGTCGCCGCCGAGAGGACGATGAGGAGAAGCCCAACACCGCCGCCGCCTGCGATGGCCACTTCCAGGCCTGGAGGCGCGTCCAGGGTGGAGTAGGCCAATCCGAGTTGGCCACCGTCACCTATCGGCAGTTGGAGTGCCTGCGTGAGTGCTTGGCGCAGCGTGTGGAGGAGCATCCACAGGAATACCAGCCGTGGTATGCCATATCCCTTCAGCGTCGGGTAGGCGAAGAGCGAGACGAGGCCAACGAAGAGGCACAGGACGAACCCGCCGCCCAGGGCGAGATCGGACACATCGCCGGAAATGACGACCCGGTTGTTGTACAGAACGGCATCGCCGCCGAGGATCTCCGCCAACAACCCGTCGCCCAGGTCGTCGAGGAACTGGGCGAAGACGATCCCGAGAGTCGACCCGAGCAAGGAGCCGACGACGAGCGAAACGCCTGGCCTGGTGCGGATGGGCGCGCTCTGTGTGCTTTCTGCAGGGGCGTCGCCGGTCACGGTGGGTGATGCTACCGAGCCGGGCCGCTCGCTCCAGCAGTTCCTGTCCGGTAGCCCGGGAGCCGAATCCCCCGGGAGAGTGTCGGCGACACGACAGAGTCTGGGAGATCGGGAATCCCGAACCCTGGGCGCCCTGTTTCCTCTCGCAGTGATCAGTCGCGCCGCCCCAGTAGCAGTGATGGCCTTGGTATTCATCGCTTGTGGGGGCCCAGCGGTGAGCGGTCCGACGCCGTCCACCGGTGACCCGACGACGACCACGTCTTCTTCGGTGCCACCGACGACCCGACCGGCTCTTCTCCCCCCGCAGGAGATCCCGCCTCATCTCTCGACGATGGCTGCGGCCTGGGAGACGGACTTCTCGAAGGCCACAGTCGACCTGAACGAGCTTCTCGTCGGGCTCCCGTATGCCGACCCCCGGGACTTGATCCCACCGATCGACGATCCTCAGTTTGAGATCGCGTCCGAAAGCACGTGGCTCGCAGACCAGGAGCCGGGAATCGTCATCGAGATCGAAGGAGACGCACGCTTCTACCCTCTCTCTGTTCTCACCAGGCATGAGATCGTCAACGACGCAGTCGGAGGAGTCCCTGTCGCGGTGACCTACTGCCCCCTGTGCAATACAGCGGTCTCCTTTGACCGCAGATTCGGCGGAGACGTGCTCCGGCTGGGGGTGTCCGGGCTCCTGCGCAATTCCGATCTCGTGATGTGGGACGACGTGACTCAGACCCTGTGGCAGCAGATAACGGGTGAGGCGATCGTCGGAGAGCATGCCGGCCAGTCGCTGACCAGGCTCGGGTCGGGCATCATTCGATGGGCCGACTTCCAGTCAGCTCATCCGGACGGCCAGGTAATGGCCGCCGATCAGGGGTTCGGGCCGGTATACGGTCGCAACGGTTACGTGAACTACTCCTCCAGGGACACCCCCTACGGTTACTTCAGCGGCGTCATCGACCCCCGGTACCCGGCAATGTCGAGAGTCGTAGGTGTGTCCATCGACGGTCTCGACAAGGCCTACCCCTTCTCCGAAATCAGTGTGGCGAGGGTTGCGAACGACCAGATCGGAGGGAACCCGGTAGTGGTGTTCTGGGGCGCGCCCGACACCGCAGACGCCCTCGACGCCGGAGTGATCGCCAACTCACAGGGCATAGGCACGGGAGTCGCCTTCGATCCGGTCGTCGACGGCCAGCGGCTGACATTCGAGGCTTCCGGCGAAGCTGAGTTCGTGGACCACCAGACAGGGACGACCTGGTCGATCCTCGGCATAGCACTCGAAGGCGAGCTCGATGGTCACAAACTCGAGTTGCTCCCACACACGAATGAGTTCTGGTTCGCGTGGCAGGGATTCTTCCCCGACGGCGAGGTGTGGACTGCCGATTAGGCGATCCTGGCCGCGACGGCGGCCTCCAGGTACCAGTTCGCCAGCGAGGAGGTCGTCTCATGAGCATTCAGCCCACTTGGGTTGGGGACGACCCAGAGGCTCGCACGCCCGAGGCTCCGATGCTGCTTGCCCAACCCGGCGCCGGGCTCGGTGAAGGCGGCCCTGAAAGCGGTGATACCCGCAACCGCCACCACGGCAGGCTCGAGTTCCAACGCGAGTCGCTCCAAGGGCTGCACACCGGCCTTCAACTCGGCAGTCGACAACTCTGATGCCCGCGCCGTCGCCCTGGCGACGAGATTCGTTATCCCTATCCCCCCGTCGACCAGAGCGCGCCTCTGGGCGTCGGTCATGCCCGCCGATGCATCCAGGTCGAAGTCGATGAGCCCTGCCTTCCTCAGCGCAGGGTAGAACCGGTTGGACGGATGACAGAAGTGGGTCTGAGTGGCGGCCGTCCACAGGCCGGGGTTGATTCCCACGAACAGGAGCCGTACACCCGGTCCGCACAGGTCGGGCACCGTTGATCCCCGGTATGACTCGAGTTGGTCCCGGGTGAAACCCAACTACTACTTCTTCTGGCTCTGGTAGTAGGGGTCCTCGCCGGAAGCGTGGTCTGTCACGTCGACCACTTGACTGAGTTCGGGGATCGACTCCAGGAGTATCCGCTCTATCCCTTGTTTGAGTGTGACCTGGGCTAGCCCGCAGCCCTGACAGCCGCCGTACAGCCGGAGGTATGCGATGGTCCCGTCCACCGAGACGAGTTCGGCGCCGCCTCCGTGCGAGGCGACCGCCGGGTTGACCTGCTCCACCAGGACCTGGTTGATGCGATCTACCAGCGGCCCGGTCAGATCGCCCTTCGGCGCCTCCATGGTCGGCGGGGCAGGTGAGTTCGGATTGTTCATGGCCAGGCCGTCGTCGGTCAATTCGAGAGTCGCCCCGTCGAGTTTCCCGACGTCCGCCTTTGGGAAGATCACAGCGAGGCCCTCGTGCCGCTCCACGACCCACCCGTCCTTCTTGTCCTCGAGTGGGACGAAGGCCAGTTCGTAGGAGAACTGCGGCCCCCGGAATCCGGTCACCTCGATCGACAAGGCGAATTCGCCGTCGCCATCCTCCTGGTCTCGTAGCTGGACGATCATTTCCAGGGCGTCGCTGGACACGCTGAGAGTGGTGGATTCAGACATCTGCGAGAATGGTACCCCCGACTCCCGCGAAAGCCCATGCCCCGAGCCGTCGTAGTTCTTCCCAGCACAACTTATCGAGCCGGTGACTTCGTGGCCGCGGCCGATTCCCTTGGCATAGATCTCGTCGTGGCATCCGAACAGCCTCCGCCGTTCGACATGGGCGATGGGTACATCCAGATCGACTGCTCCGACCCCGCTCGCGCGGCGGACTCACTAGCGCGCCTCGGTGACGAGGTCCCCTTGGATGGTGTCGTGGCAGCCGACGACACGGGTGTGGTTGTGGCAGCAATGGTGGGGACATCCCTTGGCCTTCCTTCCAACACACCTGAGGCGGCTGCCGCATCCAGGGACAAACTCGATATGCGCAAACGCCTCTCCCAGGGAGAAGTGCCCCAGCCCCACTTCCTCGCTCTTCCGGCGGAAGCGGACCCGCTCACCGTCGCCGGCAGCATCGGTTATCCGGTGGTGTTGAAGCCTCGGGATCGGTCGGCAAGCCAGGGTGTGGTGCGGGTTGACAGCGCAGACGGCATCACCGAGACCGTTGAACGCATACGGCGAATCCTCGGGGACCCGAAGGCCGAGCTGGTGGTAGAGGCATTCATGACCGGTGTGGAGGTGGCCGTGGAGGGCATAGTTCGAGATGGCGAGCTGACGATCCTCGCCGTCTTCGACAAGCCCGACACCTCCTCGGGCCCGGGCTTTCCGGAGACCCTCTTCGTGACTCCCAGCCGACTGCCCGAAGAAGTTCTCGCCGAGGCGTATCGCGTCTCGGAAGCCGCCCTTCGCGCGCTAGGGCTCGATCACGGCCCTGTGCACATCGAATTGAAGGTCGAAGACGGGACCGCGCGCGTGATAGAAGTGGCCGCCCGCTCCATCGGCGGCCTCTGCTCGCGAAGCCTCGACTTCGGGCTGATGGGGACGACCCTGGAAACTCTGATCCTCCGCAACGCCGTCGGCATGGACAAACCCGAGCTGAAGCGGGCTCCGGTCGCCAGCGGCGTGCTGATGATCCCCATCCCGGCGAAAGGCCGGCTCGCCGAGGTCACTGGTCTGGCCGAAACACGTGAGGTCGACGGCGTGACGGGCGTGGACATAACGGCCCGCCCCGGTGACCTGATCGCACCCCCACCCGATGGCGACCGGTACATCGGCTTCGTGTTCGCCCGAGCGAAGTCACCAGGGGAAGTCGAGACCGCCCTGCGAAGAGCCAATGAACTCCTTACCGTAAGGGTCGATGATGCACCTGAAGCTCAACTTGAGGTTTAGCTCTTACGCGCGGGATTGCGCGTAAGACGATTTTGTGATTCATGGAAACGATCATGATCTTCGCCGGCGGTGACCGACCACCCGAATCGGTGGCTGAGGACCTGCCAACACCTGACACGGTCATGGCGGCAGACGGAGGCTACGACACCGCCGTCGCCTTGGGATTCGGGGTCGACGTCCTGGTCGGGGACCTCGACTCACTTTCGGCCGAGGAGATTCCCGGCCACGTTTTGATCGAACGTCATCCAGAGGACAAGGACGCCACCGATCTCGACCTCGCCATGCAACTAGCGGTGAGGGAGAGCCCCGAGCGGATCGTCATCGTCGGGGGGTCGGGAGGGAGAATCGACCACGAGCTCGCGGTGGCAACCTTGGTTTGCTCACATCGGTGGGACTCTGTCGCCGAAATCGATTGGGTCTCGGGGCGAGGAACAGCCTATGTGATACGAGGACGGCGGACGATCCACGGCGACGTGGGAACCACCATCACGCTTCTGGCCCTCGGTTATCCGGCCGAGGAGATCGAGACGAACGGGCTTCGTTGGGAACTCAAGGGGGAAACGATCGCTCCTGGCTCGACGAGAGGGGTCTCCAACCAGTTCAGGTTGCCGGTAGCAGACATTCGGGTCCCCAAGGGCTGTCTCCTGGCCCTGGTGGGTTCCGGCTAGCCGCCGAGCCCGTCGAGGACGGCCGGGTTGAGCGCGGCGAAGTCGTTCAGGTACTCGACCCGCTCCTTCTTGAGTCTGGCAACGATGGCCTCGTACTCCTCGACTCGGTGGAGGCGCTCATAGAGCCTCCGGGGTTGCAGGAGCTCCGGCGCGTCGATCCCTGGCACCTGTGATGCGACCTCATAGCCGAAGTCGTGGTCGGGCTGCCAGGCGATCGTTCCCTCGACTATGCCCTGCACGATCGCCGATGAGATCGGGATGGTCACGTCGAGCGAGCCATCGCCATCTCCTCCTATGCGCCCCGTGTTCAGAACGTATGCGTCCAGTTCAGGCATGGTCTCGAGGAGGCTCAGCAGGCGATTGCCCTGCAACGAGTCGTCGTCGAAGAAGAACGGGTTGGTCCCGGGGACTCGAAGGCTCTTGCCGGCCTCCGCCGCGCCGCCGGCCGAAGTTCCTTTGGTCTCCCCGAGCATGAAGTAGGCGGGAATCTGCTCCCTGCTGAGACGGGCCACCGCGGGGATCACGTGGTCGGACCTGTTCAGGATCAGCAGATATCGGGCCGGGGGCACAGCCAGGGGATCACGGTGCCGAATGTCGGCGAGCGGGAATGTCGACCTGCCGTTGGCGGTGTGAGAAACGTCGAAGAAGTCGACCGACCCCGAACTGTCGACGGCGACGTTCTCGAGCCAGGCCCTTTCGCTGGTCGTGCCTCCGTAGATGGTCGGCTCGTCGTCGGGATCGAGGCCATAGGTCTTGGCGAAGC
>JBFFIL010000026.1:0-10160 GCA_041556535.1 Acidimicrobiia bacterium
AATCTGAATGCCATCACTCAAGTGGCCGGCGGGCTGATCATCGCGTTTGGGGCGCTGATGGTCGCGATGGCCATTTCCGACAGGGGGTTTCTCGCCGTCGTCAGCCAGGAGCGCAGGATCCAAGTGCGGCCGTCACGTCTCGGCAAGTGGGCCCCTCCGGTCATGGGCGCTGCGTTCGGCTTCGGCTGGACTCCCTGCATCGGGCCGGTGCTGGGTGTGATACTCGCCACGGCATCGCTCCAGGAGACGCTCGGGCAAGCTGTCCTGCTGCTGATCTCCTACTCGCTCGGCCTGGGAGTCCCCTTCCTCCTCGCCGGCCTCGGGATGTTTAGGTTCTTCGGGAAGCTGAAGCCATATCTCAAGCCGATCAACATCGTGTCGGGTGTGTTCCTGGCTGCATTCGGCGTCGTGATGGTGACCGGCAACCTTGGTGCGTTATCCGCCTGGTTCGCCGGCTTGCTCGAGGGCACCTTCCTCGAGGACCTAGCCTCCATCTGAGCCCGGAGAAATGCTCGATCCAAGGGGAACGGTGAGAAATGCAACCGCCGCGTGACGAAGCCTGGATCGCACCCGGGCGGCCCGATCTCGTCTGGTTCCGCGGTGAAGACGCGGTCCGCTTCCTCAACGACATCCTCAGCCAGGAGATCTCGGACATGGAGCCGGGGGATGTGCGTCGCTCGATGCTCCTTACCCCCGAGGGAAAGATCGACCATCTCCTCTGGGTGGTGGTGACCGAAGAGGGGATCGGCCTGATCACCGATGAGGGACGGGGTGAGGACCTCGCCCGCTCCCTGCGAAGGTACAAGATAAGGGTGGATGTCGAGATCTCGGCGGAGTCCCGCGACAGGTGGCTGGTGATGGGGCGCCGGGATGGGATCGACATCTCATGGGTAGGGGTGGTTCGCACGCTCGTAATCGGCGATCGCCCTGATCTCCCGGAGCGGGCCGAGGGCGAATACGAAGCGATTCGCATCGCGGCCGGCGAGCCTGTGTGGGGAAGGGACGTCGACATCTCGACGATCCCTCAGGAGTCGGGTCTCGTCGACGTTGCCGTCGACTTCGAAAAGGGATGCTTCGTCGGTCAGGAACTGGTGGGGAGGATCGAGGCGAGGGGAGGCTCGGCGCCGCGGCCGCTAAGGATCGTCGAGTTGGATGGGCCTGCCGCGCCGGGTGACACGATCACCCATGGGGGCAATGATGTCGGCCTGCTCACTTCCGTGGCAGGGGGTCTCGGGCTCGGAGTGCTCAAGAGGAGAGTCGAGCCCGGTCAGTCGGTGGAGGTTGGAGGGGTCGAGGGGATCGTGAGGGAGATCCCTTCGAAACCCAAGACGTAGTTCACCGTCTTCTTACAACTGTTTGGGCAGACTGGGGTCGTGCCCGGTTCAGCCAAGTCTGTCCTCCTCGTCGAAGACGACGATGCCATTGCCGAGATGCTTCGCACGTTCTTCGAGAGGGACGGCTACCGCTTTCTCCACGCGTTGACGGGGGAGGAGGCTGTGGAGAGGCTGCGGATACGACCCGTCTCGGCGATTCTCCTCGACATCAACCTTCCCGGCATCGACGGTGTCGAGACCTGTCGTCGCATCAGGGAGTTCTCGTCGACACCGGTGATCATGCTCACGGCGCGGGACAGCGAAGTCGACAAGGTCCTCGGATTGGAGATGGGAGCCGACGACTATGTCACCAAGCCCTTCTCGCCAAGGGAGTTGATGGCACGGGTCAAGGCGGTGCTGCGTCGCTCGGAGGAGCCGCCGGTGAAACCAAGGGTCCTCGAGTTCGGCGGGTTTGAGATCGACGGCGGCCGCAGAGCGGTGACGCTCCCTTCAGGGGAAAGGGTCGAGCCAACGGCCAAGGAATTCGATCTGCTCTGGTTCCTGGCCGAGAACGCCGATCTGGCGATGAGCCGTGGCCAGATCCTCGAAGGTGTTTGGGGCTACGAGTACTTCGGTGAGACGCGAACGGTTGACGTCCACATACGACAACTGCGAAAGAAGCTCGACGGGATCCCCATCGAGACCGTATGGGGCGTCGGCTATCGCCTCGGCAGCTGATGCGGCGCCGGCTGTTCTGGACGATCGCGGGTGTGGCGGCCGTGACCGGCTTCCTGGTTCTTGCCGCGTCGGCCGTAGCTTCACAGCGAGCCGTGATAGGTGCCACCTACCGGGAGATGAGCCAATCCGCGGCCGAGGTGGTGGACATCATCACCGAAGCCGTCGACGGGGCGGGACAACGGCCGGGCGCTGCCGCAGAGCTGTTTCGCCTGTTCGAGGGTGGCCAGGTCGGCCCGATAGTGGGAAGGATCAGGAGGACTGCGGGCAGCTCCGAGATCGCCATCGCAGCGAGGGTCGGCTCCGAGCCCTTCCGCTCCACCGCGGAGATCTTCGATCGGATCGAGTTGGACGAACAGACCCTCGCCAGTGGACAGACCCAGTTGGCCCGAACCGAGCGCGACGAGTTGGTCGTCATCGCTCCCACCGAAGTGGAGACGAGAGCAGGGGACCTGGCCGTCCTGGTGGCCCTGGCCAGGGATGCCCCGGTGGTGCGAACGGCGGAGCAATTCCGGGGCCTGATTCCGATCGCTCTCGGGATCGCCGTTGTCGCGGCCGTTCTCGCACGCCTGCTCGCCAATCAGCTCTCCGCCCGGCTCGAGCCACTGGCCGATGCGTCTCGTCGCCTTGCCTCGGGGGATCTCAGCGCACGTGTGCCCCCTTTGGGTGATGACGAATTGGATGTCCTGGCCGAGGCCTTCAATGACATGGCTGCCGACTTGGAGAGCGGTCGTGAACGCGAGCGGGACTTCATTCTGGGTGTCGGGCATGACCTTCGAACTCCCTTGACGACGATCGCCGGCTACGCCGAAGCGTTGGAATCGGGGGGAATCGACGGGGGGGATCTCCAGCGCATAGGTCACGTGCTCGGGGCGCAGAGCCGGCAGATGAGCAGGCTGATCGAGGACCTATCGACCCTGGCCCGGCTGGATCAGCCTGAGTTCGGCCTCCGCTTCGAGCTGGTGGACGTTGGGGCACATGTCACCGAGATAGTCGAAGGCTTCCGCCTCCACGCCGAGGAGGAGGGCGTCAGGTTGTCGGTGGAGAGCGATCCGGGCATCTCGATCGAGACCGATCCGGATCGGCTGGCCCAGATCGCCCGGAACCTGGTGGAGAACGCCCTGGCTTTCACACCCGAGACAGGGTCGGTCCAGGTGTCCGTCTCCGGGGACCAGGCGAGCGTCCGGATCTCGGTTGCGGACTCGGGCGTAGGCATCGCAGGGGAAGACCTTGGACGCGTGTTCGATCGCCATTTCGTCGGGCGGCGTCGACGCGTCCGGAAGGAAGGCTCCGGTCTCGGACTGTCGATCGTCGAAGGGCTGGTGGCGAGGCTCGGGGGGCAGGTGACCGTCGAGTCCAGGCCTGGCCAGGGAACCGTCATCGAGGTCCAGCTGCCTCGGCGGTAGCCGTGCCGGAGGTGGGACTCGAACCCACACGAAGCATTGCCTCACCAGATTTTGAGTCTGGCGCGTCTACCAATTCCGCCACTCCGGCCAGGCGGCGGAGTGTATGGCCAATTGAGCCGGTCCTCCAATAGCCTGGGCCCGTGAAGCGTCTCCACAGCCGTCTGTTTCGGATCAACGAGCGAATCGCTCGACTCGACGAGGAGCTCGAGCAGGCGGCCGCGGAGTTGGAATACCACCGCTCCATCAACGATGACGCCCAGCGAGATGCGGCAGTCGGCAACTACATCGACCGGGAGGAGGCGGGACTGACCGCTGCAGACGTCGCCCGGTTCGAGAAGACCCTGGTGCGCCTGGACTCGAAGCGCCGGGCCCTGGTGGCCAAGCGGGACCTCCTGCTGAACCGCCTCTAGTACCGTCCGGTGGTGCCCACGCTCGCCCTGATCGACGGCAACTCGATCGCTTACCGGGCGTTCTACGCCCTTCCCGAGGATCTCGCCACCAAGTCGGGTCAGGTCACCAACGCCGTGTTCGGCTTCACGAGGATGCTGATCAGGCTCCTCAAGGACCACAACCCGGAGGGCCTAGCGGTCGCCTGGGACGTATCCCGCAAGACGTTCCGGACCGAGTCCTTCCCGGAGTACAAGGCGCAACGCGCGAAGGCGCCCGACCACTTCCGCAGCCAGTTGCCGCTGATGGACGAGGTTCTCGACGCTCTCCAAATCACTCAGCTGCGGCAAGAGGGATACGAAGCCGACGACATCATCGCCTCGCTCACCACCCAGGCTGTCGATGACGGGTGGGAGGTTCTCATAGTCACGGGGGATCGGGACGCGTTCCAACTGGTCGGCGGTCCAGTCAAAGTGCTGTACACCCGACGGGGGATATCGGACACTTTGATTGCAGACCAGGGCTACGTGGAGGGGAAGTACGGGATCGCCCCGGCCCAATACGTGGACTATGCGGCGTTGCGTGGCGACAACTCCGACAATCTTCCCGGCGTCCCGGGGGTGGGGGAGAAGCGGGCGTCCCAGCTCATCTCGGAGCACGGCTCCATCGACGGCGTCTACATGGCGATCGGCTCCATGACCCCCAAGCTCAGGGAGAACCTGGCGGCATCGCGAGAACAAGTGTTTCTCAATCGCGATCTGATGCGACTCGTAGACGATCTCGATCTAGGGGTGTCGCCAAGCGAGCTTCGGACCCGTGAGTGGGACCGCGATGTGGTGAAGGACCTGTTCGAGAGTCTCGAGTTCCACTCGATGTGGAACGACCTCGAGCAGGCGCTTCCCTCGACTCCAGGGTCCGGTGAGGTGCTCGATGTGGACACGACTCTTGTCACCACGACGGATCGGATCGGAGAGCTCGCCCAAGAGGGCATGCTGGTGCTTGCCCTGGTCACGGCATCGGGGGAGCCCTACGGGATAGCGGTGTCCACGGCACCAGACGCAGCGGTCGTTGTCCCGTTCGAGGACGCGGAGCCGATTCTCTCCGGGCTCGAGTCGGGAGCGATCGGAGCGATAGGCCATGACCTGAAACCGTTGGCGCGGGCGGTGCTCGACCAGGGGTTCGATCTGTCGAGAGTCGAGATGGACACGGCCCTGGCCTCCTACATCCTCAATCCTGCTCAGAGGGATTATGAGCTCGAGGAGATCGCTAACCGCATGCTTGGCGCGGAGATCGTCTCACCCGACAGCGAGGACACGACCGGGATGCTCCCCTTCGACCAGGGCCCCGACCTCGACTTGGAAGGACGGAGAGTGGAAGCGGTCCGGCGTCTCTCGGAGATACTGCAGGCCGAGCTTGCAGAAAGGGAGGAGCTGGGTCTGTTTCAGGAGTTCGAACTTCCTCTCGTTCCGGTCCTCGCGAGGATGGAGCACACCGGGATCGGCGTGGACACTGCCTACCTGGAGGAGCTGGGAGACGATCTCCGGGGCCGGCTCGCAGGGCTGCAGGAGAAGATCCACGAGCTCGCCGGCGAGCCCTTCAATGTCAACTCGACCGACCAGCTGCGTGCGATCCTCTTCGACAGGCTCGGCCTCCCGATCGCCAAGAAGACGTCCACCGGAAAGCCTTCGACCGACGCCTCGGTCCTGAGGAAGCTGGATCACCCCCTGGTGGATGCCCTTCTCGAGTATCGAGAGCTCGAGAAGCTCAGGTCGACCTATGTCGACGGGTATCTGCCGCTGGTCGACGCCGACGGCCGGATCAGAACGCGCTTCAACCAAATGGCCGCCGCAACGGGCCGACTCTCCTCAGACAGCCCGAATCTGCAGAACATCCCCGTTCGCTCGGACACGGGGAAGATGATCCGGAAGGCGTTCGTAGCGGGTGAGGGAAGCGAGTTCCTCGTCGCTGACTACTCCCAGATCGAGCTCCGCGTCCTCGCTCATATGAGCGGAGACCCCTTTCTGATCGAGGCATTCGAGGCCGAAATCGACGTCCACACCGCGACCGCGGCGCGCGTGTGGGACATTGAGCCCGGGGCTGTCGAAGCTCAACAGCGGCGCAGCGCCAAGATGATCAACTTCGGGCTCTTGTACGGCATGGAGGCCTTCGGCCTGGCGGAGCGTCTCGGGATCTCTCGGGAAGAGGCGCAGGCGCACATCGATGCGTATTTCGCGCAGTTCCAGAAAGTCAAGGAGTACATGGCCTCGGTCGTGACCACGGCGAGGAACCAGGGCTACACCACGACTCTCTTCGGCAGGCGCCGCTACCTGCCCGAGCTCAAGTCGGACAACTTCCGGATTCGCCAGATGGGGGAGCGCATGGCGCTCAACGCACCTGTCCAGGGAACGGCCGCCGACATCATCAAGAAGGCGATGATCGAGCTCGACGGGGTTCTCCGTGACGAAGGCCTGGCATCAGCGCTCCTGCTGCAGATTCACGACGAGCTCGTCCTCGAGGTACACGGGGAGGAGAGGGTGGTCGCGGAAAAGCTGGTCGTAGAGACGATGGAAGGTGTGGCCGGTCTCGATGTCCCGCTGAAGGTCGACATAGGCTGGGGCCCCGATCTGGCCTCGGTGAAGGTCTGAACCCAAAGTTGGCTTGGCCAAACCCAAGCCAATTGGATACACTTCCGCCACCTGCTCACCGCGCGTGTGCAGGATTCTCACCTAAGAGGTAGCCACCTACACATGTCCAACACCCAAGAAAGCGCGCCCGAGACCGGCGAAAACCCGGTAGAGGCGCCCGAGACCGTCTCAGCCGCCGAAGGCGGCGAGGCGATGATCCCGCAGGAGCCGACTTCCGAAGCTCCCAGCCCAGAACCCCCCTCCGCACCCGAAAAGGAAGCCCTGGTCGCCCCTGACCTGAGTCAGCTCCCTGATGACTTCGGTGACGACTTCGAGCGGGCCGTCGAGGCCACCGTTCTCGAGTTCAAGGAGGGCGACATCGTCGAGGGCCAGGTCGTCAGTGTCGACGCTGAAGGTGCGATGGTCGACATCGGCTACAAGTCGGAGGGTCTGATACCGGTTCGGGAGCTTTCGATCCGGAACAACGTCGACCCAAAGGATGAAGTCGCCACGGGTGACCGGGTGGAGGCGGTCGTACTGGACATGGAGGACGACGAGGGGCGCCTGATCCTCTCCAAGAAACGCGCCATGTACGAGCGTGCCTGGGGCGAGATCCAGAAGATCTCGGACGAAGGCGGGACGGTCGAAGGCACGGTCATCGAGGTCGTCAAGGGTGGGCTCATCGTCGATATCGGCCTACGCGGGTTCCTTCCCGCCTCCCTCGTTGACCTGCGCCGCGTTCGGGACCTGGACCCATTCATCGGGGACAAGATCACCGCGAAGGTGATCGAGCTCGACCGCGCCCGTAACAACGTCGTCCTTTCCCGTCGAGCGCATCTCGAAGAGGCCCTCGCCGAAGAGCGCACCGAGTTCCTCGACAATCTCGCGGAAGGCGAGATCCGCGAGGGCGTGGTCTCGTCGGTGGTCAACTTCGGCGCGTTCGTGGACCTCGGGGGAATGGACGGGCTGGTCCACGTGTCGGAGTTGTCCTGGCAGCACGTCAACCACCCCGGTGAGCTGGTGAAGGTCGGGGACAAGGTGAACGTGAAGATTCTCGAAGTCGACCGTGAGCGCGAGCGCATATCACTGTCCATCCGCCAGACGACCGATGA
Source organism: Acidimicrobiia bacterium (assembly GCA_041556535.1). Lineage (GTDB taxonomy): Bacteria > Actinomycetota > Acidimicrobiia > Spongiisociales > ZC4RG35 > JAWWBL01. Next base: position 7,578 of record JBFFIL010000026.1, read on the forward strand.
TCCATGGGATGTCTTTGCCACGGAGAACGATGTGGGGGACGTGGTCGAAGGCACCGTGACGAAGACGGTTCCGTTCGGCGCGTTCGTGTCGGTCGCCGACGGCGTGGAGGGTCTCGTCCACGTTTCCGAGATAGCGATGCATCGCGTCGAGTCCCCGGAGTTGGAGCTCTCTATCAGCCAGACCGTCCAGGTCAAGATCACCGAGAAGGACGACGACCGACGAAGGGTCTCGCTCTCGATCAAGCAGGCTCTGCCCGGATACACCGAGCGCGCTGAGAAGACAGATGACAGGAAAGGGCAGCGCAAGCCGAAGGAGTTCGAGCGCGAGTTCGGAGCGGACGTCGACGAGCAGCCGCCCATGCCCGTTGACGCCTCACTCGAGGCGATCCTCAAGGAGCTCCAGGAGCGTGGCATCGGCCGCCGCTAGGCGGCGATCCTGAGTGGCGAGCGGCCACTCCGGGCGCGCAGGGCTCTTTTGACCGTTGCCCGGGCGCCATGGTGACCATAGATTGATGGCGAATATCTCAAGAGCCGCTGCCAAAGGTCCGACAAACTCTGTGTGGAATTGGATTTGAAACGTCGTGCGGGATGCGTCCCGCCGGTACTATGCCGCCTGTCAGACGCCGTCCGACCGACGGCTGGAAACCGAGGGGACAACCGAAGGGGACTCAATGGGTAGGAGAGCCATCGTTCTTCTTGTGGCCTTGATACTGGCCGGGATCGCTGCCTTTTTTCTGTGGCGCTACCTCGAAGACCTCGAAGAGGCCGCTCTCGCCGATCGTCAGATCGTGAACGTCTTCCGTGCCGGGCCCGGCGGTATCACCGAGGGATCCGACGGCAGCATTCTCGTTTCCGCCTATGACGGCGACCCCAGGTGCAAGAACATCGATGTCCCGGTCGGCGAGTCGGAAGGTTGCCCGATCGTCGCAGGCCAGGACGACTTCGAAGACGCACCCCTCGGCTTCATCCAGGACGAGCCTGTGCTGCGGGAGGTGCTTGGCGGCAAGGTGGCCGCCGGCCCCATCGCCGAGGGCTCGATCCTCACCCGCACCCAGTGGACGGAAGTGACCGTGGACATCAAGCCGCTCTCGGAGCAGATCCCCTCAGGCAAGCAAGCGCTGACGATCAGCACCGGGAGCGTCCAGGGTGTAAACGGATTCGTCGAGGCCGGTGACCGGATCAACCTGATCATCACCCTCGATATCGCCTTCGACCTGATCCCAGTCGATTTCGAGGGCATCACCCTCCCCGATCCAGACCCCACGGGCGGTGGCCTCACACCCGAGGACCAGGAAGGCGTGGTGGTCACTTACACCCGCTACGTGTTGCAGGGCATACCTGTCCTTGCCACCGGACGAGAGGTGCGACCCGACGAGGACGCCCCGGCCACGATCGAAGTCACACCCGCCGGCCCGGACGCTCCCGAGGAGGACCCCGCGAACTCCACGGTGTTCACCCTAGAAGTCACTCCAGACCAGGCCGAGCGAATCGTCTTCGCATTCGAGAACGGCAGCATCTGGCTCACTCTTGTCCCGCTGGACTTCGTCGAAGTCGAGACCGATGGTGTCGTCATAGACAATCTGTTCGGCGGCGACCTGATCGAAGAGATCTTCGGGACGCAGGAGCCCGGGGGCTAGAAGGGGCGTAGCCAATGTCGATGGAGGAACACAATCTTCTGGTTGTAGATCAGGACGACGACTTCGTGGCCGCCGCCAAGGAGCTGTTCGAGGGACGGCTGCCCGTCGCCCGGAGTATCGAGGAGGCGAGCCAGACGATCGAGTCTGGAGACGTCCGAATGGTTCTCGTCGGCCCGTCGTTCTCGGGCCCGGACGCCATGGAGCAGATACGGAGCCTCCACAACCAGGACCCGGCCCTCGTTCTCATGCTGGTGGCCGAAGAGGTGACGGCGGATCTCCTCAGGGTCGGGATGCGAGCCGGGGTCTCCGATGTCCTCGAAGCCCCCCTCGACGAGGCAAAGATCGAGTCGGCGATCGAGCAGTTTGCCCATGACGTCCTCAGGCGCCAGACGGCCTCGGTCAAGGCGGACACTCCGCCCCGCGACGAGGAAGGCATGATCATCACGATCACGTCGGCGAAGGGCGGTAGCGGAAAGACCGTCCTCGCGACGAACGTTGCGTTGCTGCTCAACAGGATTCCTGACGCCAAGGTATGCCTCGTGGACGCAGACCTCCAGTTCGGTGATGTGTGTCTCGTCCTCCAGCTAGAGCCGAGGTTCACGATGGTCAACGCCTCGCACGAGCTTCATCAGCTCGACGCCGAGCTCATCGACTCACTGTTGACCGAGCACCCGAGCGGCTTGAAGGTCCTCGCCGCCCCTCTCGAGCCCGCCTTCGCCGACGACATCACGACGGCCGGGCTGATGCGGATGCTCGACGTGCTGAAGGAGAGCTACGACTACATAGTGGTCGACACCGCCTCGATGCTCGACGAGCTGATCCTGTCGCTCGTCGAGAAGTCGGACCGCATCCTCATGCTGGTCGACATGGACCTGCCCTCGGTCAAGAACGCCAAGCTCGCCCTGGAGACTCTCCGTCTGCTCAAGTTCTCCACGGCCAACGTGCA
>JBFFIL010000027.1:0-10101 GCA_041556535.1 Acidimicrobiia bacterium
GCCCCAGCGTGATCGCGATGAATGCAGCGGTCGTCAGCCCTCGGTCGGGGAGATATCCGCCGGAGCGAAGGAGCCGGTCAAGCTCGCGGGTGTCAGCCGGCACCGAGTACGAGGTCGCGTAGCGACGTGGTCGCCAGTTTTCCTTCCCGCTCCAGCTGTCGGCGCCATGCCTGGGCGGGGTCCGAACCGTCCTCGGCCAATCCGTCGAAGGACACTCCGACCATGTTCTTGCAGGTCTTGGTCGGACTGCAGTCCTCGTCGACGAGAAACTGGTTCTCTCGCGGCGTGGACCACATGTCCGTGATGATCGTGGGGGCCGATTCGCTCATTGGTTTCGTCCAGCCCGGATTGTAGCAGTGGTCTCAGGCGAGTTCCTGGTCGGCTCTCGCGACTGCGATGGCCTCCGCGGCGATGGAGATCGCTATCTCTCCGGGGGTCGAGGCGTTGATATCCAACCCTGCCGGTCCGTGCACCCTTTCCGACCAGTCGACACCCTGATAGGACAGCCACTGTGCCCGCGACTCCTGCATCCGGCGGGACCCCACCGAGCCGATGTAGCCGGCTTTCGACGCGATTGCTGCCTGAAGGGCGCGGGATGAGACCTCTACATCGTGGCCGAGCACGATCGCAGCGTCCCTGGATGAGAGGGTTGCCATCAGACCACCCGCCGTCTCGACGCCGGAGGCGATTGTCGTCGCCCATCCGGCCCGGGTCAGAACCTCGTCAAGGGCCTTGGCGACCGGGCCCGAGCCGGCGATGACAGCCCGGGGCACCGGGTCGAACGAGCATGTCACCTGAGCTTCGCCCAGCTCCAGCTGGAATTCCACGGGTTTCCGCTCGACGAGGTCCAAGAGGACGCCCTCGGGGATGGAGGTCCCTGTTGCGACGGCCAAAGTGATGGTCGTTCCCTCGGTGAGGCCGCTGACCAGAGACTCCGCCGGCCCGACAGACAGGCTGACGAGGCCGCCAGCCGCCCCGAACCGGCGTATCGCATCCAGCAGGGCGTGGTCGAAGGCTCCGGACAGCAGGTCACCCATCTTGCCCCCGCCTGGCGTGAAGGCGACAGCCTCGAGGCCGGTGTTGGAGTCGGGCAACCAGGCGACATGGACGTCTGTGCCGGCCCTGACACATGAGAGAAGGCTTAGGGCTACGTCATACATGGTCAGCTCCGGGGTGTCGGCCACCATTCTCAGCCACTCGGAGCCCCGACGTTCCTCGAGTTCGTGTTCGAGCTCGCCGAGCCTTTTGCTCGTCGTCGGTTCTGTCGCGAGTTCCGCGAGCGAATGTAGCCACTGCGGTACCGGCTTGTGCCCGCCTCAGCGGGGCGAGTTGATCGACTCGAGCAGTCGAACCACGCCTCTCAGGTCTTCAACCGAGGCCGCCGGAACGAGATGATCGATGTGGGGGAGGATGGCCCGCATGCCCCTGGTAGCCGGTCGATAGCCGGCTTTGGCCGCCAGGGGGTTGAGCCAGAGCACTTTGTGGACCGACCGGGAAAGGCGCCCCATCTCCTCGGACAGGATCCCGGTCTCGCCGCAGTCCCAGCCATCGGATAGGACCATCACGATGGGGCCACCCCGAGCGAGCCTTCTGCTCCAGCGGACGTTCCAATCCCGCATGGCCTCGCCGATCTTTGTCCCACCCGACCAGTCCGAGACCGTGTGACTGGCTCGAGCCAATGCCTCGGTGGCGCTGCGTCGTGCCAGGTCGTCGGTGATGCGGGTCAGGCGGGTGGAGAAGGTGAATACCTCCACATGCCTGAGACGCTGGCCCGCGGCGTGGGCAAACACCAGGAACATCTCCGCATACCGCTCCATCGACCCGGAGACGTCAGCGATGATGATCAAGGGCCTCTGCCTCATTCGCCGCTTTCTCATCTCGAGTCGGACGAGGTCGCCCTCCGAGCCCACCGAGCGACGGAGGGTTCGGCGAAGGTCGGGCCGGCGCCCGGCGTCGTCGCGACGCCAGCGACGCGTCCTCACATCGGAGGGCTCCCAAAGCATCCGCAGAACCATCTGGCGAGCCTCGGCCAACTCGTCTGGGCCCAGCTCGGCGAAGTCCCGATGTGCCAGGTTCTCGGTGGGCGACGCGCCGGTTTGGGAGGTCGCGTCAGCCTCCGCCCCACGGTCGATCGTGTCCAGAGTCGGCTTCGAGCCTCCGCTTTCGAGCTCAGAGCCTTGGTCCCTCTCCGGCCGCTGCGGCGCACCCAACCTCTCGAAGAAGCGTCGGAACTCTTGGTCGAAGGGCTCACGATTGGACGGGTCGGTGATCGCCAGGCAGCGGAGAGCCCCTCTGACCTGGTCTTTCATGGTCATGTCGACCAAGAGGAGTGAACGGGCCATGTCCGACATCTGGTCGGGCGTGACTGTCATCCCCCTCTTGCGAAGAGCCTCCACGAACGAGGCGAGGTCAGTGACCGGCCCTGCGATCATCCGACCAGGGCTTCGACTCCGGCGTCTCGGACGGCGTCGATGTCGTCTTTGTACTTGAGGACGACACCGAGAGTCCTCTCTGCCATCTCCGCCGTCAGCTTCCCGTCATGGAGAAGCTGCAGAGACTCGGCCCAATCGAGGGTCTCGGCGACACCGGGCGGCTTGAACAACTCCATCTCCCGGAGCCGCGACATGGCCCTGGCGAGAGCGGAAGCCAACCCCGCCTCGATGCCGGGAACCTTTCGGGTGACTATGGCTGCCTCCAGTTCGGGTGTCGGGTAGTCGATCCAGTGATAGATGCAACGTCGCTTCAACGCGTCGTGGATCTCCCTCGTCCGGTTGGAAGTGATGACGACGACCGGCGGGCTCTCTGCAGTGATGGTGCCGATCTCGGGTATCGACACCTGGAAGTCGGAGAGGAGCTCGAGAAGGAACGCCTCGAACTCCTCGTCTGCACGATCGAGCTCGTCGATCAAGAGGACGGGCCGATGCCCGTCTCTGGCGGCCTCGATCGCCTTCAAGAGGGGCCGGGCAATCAGAAATTCGCGACTCATGATGTCCCTGGCGCTGGCGTTCTCACCCTGGCCGCGAGCCTCGAGAAGCCTGATCTCCATCATCTGACGGGCGTAGTCCCATTCGTACAGTGCCTGGGAGACGTCGAGACCCTCGTAACACTGGAGGCGTATCAGGTCGTCTCCCACCATTGATGCCAGGACCTTTGCCACCTCGGTCTTGCCGACACCCGCCTCGCCTTCGAGGAAGAGTGGGCGTCCCAGCTGTAGGGCGAGGTGGATGGCGATCGTCAGATCCTCCGCTGCGAAATAGCTCTCGCGGTCGAGCTCACCTGCCAGGTCCTCGATGGTGGATGGGATCACACAGAAAGCCTAAGGCCTCGGAGGTGGCTAGGCCCCGGAGTCAGCCTTCTCCGCCGCGGCTCTCGCCTCCCAGATCTGGCCGCGATGCTCGGCTTCGTGCTGGACCAGGTGCTCCGCGACCCCCTGGGGTGTCAGCTCGACATCATCGCTGACCCTGACCCGTTGGAACTCCGTGAGGCTCATTTGTCCCAGCTCGGCGAATAGCGCGGCACGCACCGTCGAGAGACGATTCAGGTGGGTGTCGAGTGGTTCGTCCTTGACGGGTGTATAGACGTGATTCTCCAATACCAGTGGATATTGCAGCACTTCCCGGATCCGGGGAGGGCAGTTGGGGATCTGGCGTTCCATGTCGTAGCCGCGGCCGAGGATGTCCACATAGAGCCAGTCGGCCTCGAAGACAGCGATGTGGTACAGCAGCGTCGCGATCGAGTGACGTTGACCAGGGGGGTCGTAGTCGAGGGTCGACTGGGAGATCCCCTCGACATAGGTGAGAGTGCGGTTTCGCGTCTCCTCGAGCGACCACAGCGCCAGTCCGATCTCGCCGGGAAGGTCGCTCGAGTCGAGCTCGACCTTGAACCGCCAGTCCGTCATCGACGTTCCAGTAGCTGGACCTCATTGCCGTCGGGGTCCGTGAATGTGGTGAAACGCGCCTGGCCGGTGTCGGTGATCACGAGGTCGGTGGGCGTGATGCCCAGCCCTGCCAGCCTCTCGATGTGCGCGTCGAGGTCGTCGACGCGAAACGAGGGCACCGACGTCGACGGGCCTTCGGGACGTTCGCCTTCGTGGAGGGCGAAGCGTGTCTCCCCGTCGAGATGCATCGTTTGCCATGGCCCGAACGCGGCGCCGGCATCGATCCCGAGAGTGGCGTACCACTCCCTGGCCACGGCGAGATCGGTTACCCACACGAAGACGGTGTCCAGTTGGAATGCCATAGGCCATAACCTATAGGGTCTGTGTTCGACACGCTCACGCAAAGGTTCGAGTCGGTCTTCGCCAATTTGCGAGGCAAAGGAAAGCTGTCTGACAAGGACGTGGACCTCGCTCTGAGGGATGTGCGTCTTGCCCTGCTTCAGGCGGACGTGAACGTTCAGGTCGTGAAAGCATTCTTGGCCCGGATCAAAGAGCGGACGGGCGGAGAGGCCGTTTCCAAGTCGATCTCACCGGGTCAGCAGGTGATCAAGATCGTCCATGAGGAGTTGGTGGCGACACTTGGCTCCGACACGGCCGGCCTGGCAAGACGCTCGCCGCTGACCATCCTGATGGTGGGGCTGCAGGGATCGGGCAAGACCACCACCGCCGCGAAGCTCGCCGCGCTCATGAAGTCCGAAGGCAGGAGGCCCCTGCTGGTTGCGGCCGACCTCCAACGGCCGGCAGCCGTGGACCAATTGCAGACGCTGGGCGAGCGCGCCTCGATCCCGGTCTACGCCGAACAGTCGGGTAAGCCGGCGAGGCTGGTCAAGAACGCGATGCGGGAGGCGGCCAGGTCTGACCGGGACGTCGTGATAGTGGACACCGCCGGCCGTCTTCAGATCGATGACGATCTCATGAGGGAGTTGGCCGCCGTCAAGAAGGCGTCCGACCCCGGGGAGGTCCTGTTGGTGGTCGACGCCATGACCGGCCAGGACGCCGTCAATGTCGCCCAGGGATTCCAGGAGAGGGTGGGGCTGACCGGTGTGGTCCTGTCCAAACTCGACGGCGACGCCCGGGGGGGAGCTGCCATCTCGGTGCGCGAAGTGACCGGCGCCCCGGTCAAGTACGCGGGTGTGGGAGAGGGGTTGGGCGACCTGGAGGCGTTCCACCCGGAGCGGATGGCATCGCGCATACTTGGGATGGGTGACGTTCTCACGCTCATCGAGAAGGCCGAGGCAACTTTCGATCAGGCCGAGGCAGAGAAGACGGCTCTCAAGATGCAGAAGGGCGAGTTCACCCTCGACGACTTCCTCGTCCAGTTCCAGACGATGAAGTCGATGGGGTCTCTGAAGGACATCATTGCTATGATCCCCGGGTCCGGATCGCTCCTACGTGAGGTCGAAATCGACGATCGCGACCTCAAGCGGGTTGAGGCAATCATCCAGTCGATGACACCCGAGGAGCGCCGGGAGCCGAAGATCATCGGCAGTAGCCGCAAGCGCCGGATCGCGTCCGGGTCGGGCACAAGGCCCCAGGACGTGAACCGGGTCCTCAAGCAGTTCGCCGATGCGAAGAAGATGATGAAGACGCTGGCCGGCGGCCGCGGCGTGCCCTCGCTGGAGGGTCTGCTCGGCGGCCGTGGCCCGAGAAGATGAGGTGAATTGATGGCTGTCAGGTTGAGATTGATGCGAATGGGCAAGAAGAAGCAGCCCGTGTACCGCGTTGTGGCCGTGGACGGGCGATCTCCCCGGGACGGCCGTTACTTGGAGCAGATCGGAAGATACGACCCGAGAAGGGAGCCTTCGCTCGTCGAGATCGACAACGCCAAGGCGACCGCATGGCTGCAGAAGGGTGCCCAACCCAGCGAGACGGTGGAGAAGCTCCTCAACATCTCGGGCGCGATGAGCACGATGGACGTCGTCCCCACCGGCGGGGTGCACGTGGTCGGCTTCGAGAAAGCCGAGCCCGCAAGGGAGCCTGCGGCGTCGGAGGAGGAATAGTGGCAGCAGGCGAGATCGTCGAGCGAGTTGTCACCTATGTGGTGAAGAGCATCGTCACCGAGCCCGAAGAGGTGGAGGTGACCGTTGTCGAGCAGGGCCCAAATGAGGTGGTCGCCGAGGTGCGAACCGCCAAGGGCGACATGGGCCGGGTGATAGGCCGCCGTGGTCGAGTTGCCAAGGCCATACGCGCTGCGGCGGGTGCAGCAGGTGAAGAAGAGGGGATCACCGCTGGGGTCGAGTTCCTCGACTAGCGAGCCCGCGGTCCGGGCCGGTCGTCTGGGGAGGCCAAACGGGCTCAAGGGCTACTTGGGCCTGTATGTCGACGCGGAAGACCTTGGTTATTTCTACCAGGGCTCGACCGTGTTCATCGAAGGCCGCCCACACGTCGTCCGGGCACTTCGCCGCGGCACCAAAGGACACGAGGTTGCCTTCGATGGAGTCATGGACCGGAGCTCGGCGGAGTCCATACGGAATCTCGAGGTCTTCGTAGTCGAGCGGCGACAGCTTGGGGAGTCCGAGTTCTGGCCCGACGACCTCATCGGGCTCGAGGTGCGGCCCGCAGGTGGAAGCGTCGTCGGGATCTCCTACGGCCCTGCCCAGGATCGCCTGGTCGTGGAGAGAGACGGTGAGCGGTTCGAGGTCCCTTTCGTCGACGAGCTCGTGCCGGCCGTGAGCACCGACGAGGGCTACGTGGAGATCGTCGAACTACCAGGTCTCACTCAACGGCCAGAGCCAGAGTGACCCCTTGCAGTGAGCCATCCTCGGCGCTCTGATCTCCCACGAACAGCGAGATAGGGCCCGGGCCGATCTCGAGGGATCCGACAAACTCACCCCACGTCTCGCCTGAGTCGGCGGCGGTCGTATTGGCTCGAGCCACTACCTGGCCTCCCGAGGTGGCGATGAACATCACGTTTGCTTCGAATGTTCGCGAGTAGCCGGTGACCTCGAGCGGCGATGCGACTGCGTCTCCTTCGGACGGGCTGATGACGACCGTCAGATCGGTGATGGCAGGCCTGTCGGGCGACTCGACGATTCCGGGCTGGAGGTCGAGGCGCAGAGTGGCAGGGGAGGTGTCGATGCTCACGAGCGATTGAGCTGGGGCCCTGAGGTGGAGGTCGATGAACATGCCGCCGTCGAGAGCCTTGACCACGTAGAGGCGCTCGACGAGAGCGGTCTCGACGAGTTGGTCGGTGACGACCGTCGCTTCGGTATCGAGGGCGATGCGGATTATCGGCAGCGAGTCGAGGTAGTCGACGATCACGGCGGGCGGCGTTGTCGCCGGTGCACCTTCGGAAGTCTGGAAGGAGATCGTGAAGATCTCACACGCCGGGGACACCTCCCAGGAGATGGCACCGATCGTTGTCGCGTCGGAGAGCTGCTGGTTGATGCGGTCGACATGCCCTCCTTCCGTGAACTCGCCCTCATTGGCACAGCCAGGGACCAGCGGAACCGTGCTCCGGGGGGTGGTCGGCGGCTTGGTCGGCTCGGTGGTCGTCGTTGCCGGCTCCTCGACGGCCGGCGTGCACGCGGCGGCGAGGGCGAGGAGGACGATTGCGACTCTCCGCGACATGCCCGAAAGGCTACGGCCGGGCACTAGGTTTGATGTGCAATAGCGTTGTCTGGAGTGCCATGTCAGAAGCTGTAATCGTCACTACGGCCAGGTCACCGATCGGTCGTGCCTACAAGGGCTCTCTGGTGGACGTCCGAGCGGACGACCTGGCGGGGTTTGCCATCAATGCCCTCATGGAGAAGGTCCCTCAAGTCGATCGGGCGTCGGTCGGCGATGTGATGGTCGGATGTGGCCTCACCCATCACGAGCAGGGTTACAACATGGCCAGGCCCTCCGCCTTGCTGGGCGGGATGCCCGAGACGGTGCCCGCGACGACTGTCAACCGCTTCTGCGCCTCTTCGCTGCAAACGATTCGGATGGCGTTTCACGCGATAAAGCAGGGTGAGGGTGACACCTACATCGCGGCCGGGGCCGAGTCGGTGTCACGCACTTACGGAAAGGCTTTCGACTCGGATGACCTCAACCCGCGATTCACCGATCGGGGCCGTGACGACTTCATCAACGACGTCTACATCCCGATGGGAAACACTGCCGAGAACGTCGCCGAGAAGTACGGGATCACTCGAGAGCGCATGGACGAGTTCGGGAAGCGATCACAGGATCGTGCGGTCGAAGCTCAAAAGAACGGCTTCTTCGACTGGGAGATAACGCCCATCGAGGTTCCGGGCGGGCTCGTGATTCGCGACGACGACGGTCCCCGTCCCAACACCACACTCGAGAAGCTGGCGACCCTCCCGCCCGCCTTCAAGCCGGACGGGTCGGTGACCGCCGGCAACTCCTGCCCTTTGAACGACGGGGCCGCCGCCGTGCTGGTGATGTCCGATGAGCGAGCCGCCGAGTTGGGGCTCGAGCCCCTCGCCCGGATCATTGCCTCATCGGCTGTTGGGCTGGCACCCGAGTACATGGGGATGGGCCCCATGTATGCCGTGCGCAGGGTTTTGGACCAGGCGGGCATGACGCTCGACGACATCGATGTCATCGAGATGAACGAGGCGTTCGCGGCGCAGGTCCTCGCTTGTGTGGACGAGTTGGGCATCGACATGGACAAGCTCAATCCGAACGGCGGGGCCATAGCCCTCGGCCACCCCTTTGGCATGACCGGAGCGAGGATCATGGGGACGCTGCTGAACGACCTGAGGGCTCTGGACGCGACCTTGGGGCTCGAGACGATGTGTGTCGGAGGCGGGCAGGGCATGGCGATGATCGTGGAGAGGCTCAGCTGACCAAGGCTCGCCGCGCAGCGACGACGTACCAGTGCCAGTGCTTTTCCCCAACCGACGAAGGGCCATCGAATTCTTCCTCCTCGATCTCGAGGTCGTCGAAGCCGGAAAGGAACCCCTTTATCGTCTCGACGTCGACGGGCGCGACGTCCTCCTGGTGTGCCCAGCCGTCATTGTGACCGAATAGAACCCCGACGAACCAGCCTCCCGGCCGGATAGCTTCGGTGGCCCGCTTCATCGACTCCCCGAGGTGATCGCCGGAGAACGGGAGGGAGAGCGAGGCGAAAACGAGGTCTGCCTGGGGGATGTCCATCTCATGGAAGAACGACACCTCGGTGGTCAGTCGGCGCGAGGCCTCGTCGGGGACTCTCGAGAGGAGCAAGGCGATGGCGGCGGGCTCGCCGTCCACGGCGTGGACAGTCCATCCGCGCTCGAGGAAGGCGAGAGCTTCGTTCCCGGCACCTGATCCGAGATCGACGACCAGCCGACCCGACCCGTCGTCCCCTTGGGTGACCTCGACGGCCCGGTGGAAGAACTTCATGGGATCTCGCCCGGCGGTTCCCTTTGCGTAGCGGGCCCAGGTCGACTCGCCAGCGTCGAGATCTAGGGGGTCACCCATCGCCGGCGGACGCGGTCATGTGCGGAGCTTCGATGCCGTGAGCCTAGGGGGTCCTCGCCCGGTCTACGCTTGGCTCTGCCAACGAGGAGAGGCAATAGGTGCACTTTTTCGCCCGCAGGCCGATCCGGATTTCATCATGAGGATCCATGTCATCACCATGTTCCCGAGCTTCTTCGACGGACCGCTAGGGACGTCGATCGTCGCCCGTGGAGTCGAGGACGGCGTGGTCGAGGTGAATCTCGTTGACCTGAGGGGCCACGGCCTCGGCAAGCACCGACAGCTCGACGACGCCCCGTTTGGGGGTGGCCCTGGGATGGTGATGATGATCGAGCCCCTGGCGAGCGCACTGGAGCCCTTGTCAGGCACCCACCGGGTCCTTTTCACCCCGGCCGGGTCCCCGCTCACACAGGCCACGCTCGATCGATGGGCGACCCTCGACGAGCTGACCCTTGTCTGTGGAAGATACGAGGGCGTCGACCAGCGGGTGATCGACAACCTGGTCGACGAGGAGGCCAGCATGGGCGACTACGTCGTCGCCGGGGGAGAGGTGGCTGCCGCGGCTGTGATCGAGGGCATCGCCCGGCTCCTTCCAGGCGTGGTCGGGAATCCGGAGTCGACGGCGACGGAGTCGTTCCGTGGCGGGCTTCTGGAAGAGCCCGTATACACGAGACCTGCCGAATATCGGGGCTGGCGGGTCCCGGAAGTCCTATTGAGCGGGGACCACGGCCGCATCGAGGAGTGGCGTTTGGAGCAAA
>JBFFIL010000028.1:0-10074 GCA_041556535.1 Acidimicrobiia bacterium
GAGTCGCAGCGGAGTCCTCTTGCCACAGGTTGAACTGCTCCGATCCGACGCACAGTGCCTCGTCATCTGGAGTGAGATTCGGGCGACATTCCGCGAAGGATCGTCGGAAGGAGCGCAAGTCACAAGATGGTTTGAGAACCGATGGGTCCTCGTGTCGGTCTGGGCACTAAGGGATGACCTATGGAGTGCAGATTGCGAGTCGCAGTTGCAGCCGCTGCCATAAGCGCGGCATTGGTTCTTGTCCCCGCGACTGCCGACGCGGACACCTTCACATCGTGCTGGGTGGAGAAGGTTGCTGACCCATTTCTTGGAATTGAGCTGACCATCACCCGTTGCCGCATCGCGGGCGGAGCAGTCGTCGACTACGCATCCGACGACGTGGTCCCTTCCGTCCTCTACCCCCAACCGGGCGCCGATTCCAACGGGTCCTGCTGGTACTACACATCGGCGTACACCCAATACGTGATCATCGCCCAATACCCCAACGGCGACGCCGAGATGGGGTGGGACCCGGACCCGAGCGGCTCGGGGGGGATCATCGCGATCGGAGTCACCTATCCCCGCTGCACGTCGGAGCCGAGAACTGCTGCGGATCCGACGGAAGAGATCTGGGAATACGTCCACGACTACATCCACCCGCCACCCGCGCCGGAGTTGAATCCGGCTCCAGGCCGGGGCGTGACGGGACTCGACACCTTCATGGCCCTGGCCATACCACAGGACCACTACGCCACTCTGTCCGCCGGCGGCATCACGCTCGACCTGTTCATCGAGGTCAGTGCGATCGTCGTTCACTGGGGAGACGGCACTACGAACACCTACCCGGCTACCGAGTCGGCCATGTCGGGTTACCCGGACGGCATCGCCAGCCATGTCTACGAACAGAAGAGCCAGGACGGCCTGGTCATCGAAGTGGCCTACGACTGGACGGCGCGCTGGAGAACGGTTGGCGGGGTCTGGGCATCCATCCCCGTGCCCAACACGACCACCGCGGTCGACTATCCGGTCCAGGAGATCGTCTCGGTCCTCGAGGAGTGACAGGTGTTACCTTCCGCCGATGCCAGGGACGGTGCGCGACGGGTCGGCGGAGTTCGATGAACTCCTCCTCGAGCGTCTGGACGAGGTCGTCCCCGGCCTGATGCAACGTCACGAGTTCGAGGCCTGGGTCCTGGTCGCACGCGAATACAACGAGGACCCGGTGCTCGAGACGATGCTCCCCGCTACATGGCTGGGCAATGCGCGCAGACGCACGATCCTGGTTTTCAAGGACTTCGGCCGCACCCGGGCCGCTATCGCCCGATACCCGGTCGGACCTTTTGCGAGCGCGTGGGACCCCGAGAGCCAGCCGGATCAGTGGGCCGCCCTCGCCGAATACCTCGCAGGTGTCGAAGGGACGATCGGCGTCAACGCTTCAGAGACCTTCGCTCTCGCGGACGGTTTGTCGGCATCGGAGAGAGACCTGCTCACCACGGCCCTGCCGGAGGCCGCCTTGCAGAGTGCCGATCATGTCGCCATCGGCTGGCTCGAGACACGCCTCGACCGAGAGATCGCACCCATGCGGGCTGCCGCCGCCAAGGCACACGGCCTTCTGCGTAGAGCGCTCTCTGAGGAGGTCATCAGCCCTGGCTCCACCACGACCCATGACGTCGCGTGGTGGCTCCGACAGCAGGCAAGCGATGCCGGATATGGCTCCTGGTTCCATCCGGGGGTCACCGTCCAGCGGCAGGGTGAGGATCGGGTCAAGCCGTCCGACACTGCCCCCGATGTGACGATCGTGCCTGGCGACTTGGCCCACATCGACTTCGGGATCGTGGACGGGATCTACCACACGGACCAGCAGCAGCACGCATACGTCCTCGAGCTAGGCGAGACCGGTGCGCCGCCCAGCCTCGCCAGAGGCATGGCGGAAGGCAATCGTCTCCAGGACATCCTCATGGAAGAGATGGCCCCGGGGCGCACCGGGAACGAGGTGTTGGCATCGACGAGAAACCGTGCCATCTCGGAAGGAATCCGACCGGTGGTGTACACGCACCCTCTGGGTCTTCATGGCCACGCAGCCGGAGCCACGATCGGGCTCTGGGATCAGCAGGACGGCGTGCCGGGACATGGCGACTTCCCGCTGGGTGGGAGCAGCTGCTGGTCCATCGAGCTCGCAGTCGAGATCGACATCGAAGAATGGGGAGGTCAGCCCGGCCGAATCATGTTGGAGGAAGACGCCTTCCTCGGTGCGGAGGGCGTGGAGTTTCTGGATGGGCGTCAGACGGAGCTCTGGCTGATCGGTAACTGAACACCGGGCGTATGGTTTCGGGAATGAGCCTGCTGATCGGCACCACGGCCGGGGCCTTCAGACTCGGCAACGACGACCCCCTCCTGGACGACACGCGCATCAATCACTTGGCCGTGGATGACCGCGGCTGGTGGGCCGTGGACGGCAAGGGACGAATCCATCTCAACGGCGACTCGGTCGGGCGACTGCCCGAGAGCGCCAATGCGCTCTGTATCCAACCCACTCCCGAGACCGTCTGGATCGGATCGAACGAGGGCCGGCTCTTCGGGCTGCAAGGGGATGAAGTTGCCGAAGACGAGTTCTTCGCCACCGCGCCGGGACGGGACGCCTGGTACACGCCATGGGGCGCGCCGGCGGACGTCCGCTCGATGACGCTCGATGCGGACCACACGCTCTACATCAATGTTCACGTCGGGGGCATCATCCGCTACGACAACACCGGCGTCGTGCCCACACTCGACATCGACGCCGACGTACACCAGGTGTCGGCGCACCCTTCCCGGAAGGGGGCGGTGTTCGCTGCCACCGCTTACGGACTGGCCCACTCGCACAACGGGCACGACTTCGACTTCCGAACCGGCGGCCTCCACTCTTCGTATTGCAGGGCCGTCGCTGTGACCGAGGACCGGGTCCTGGTCTCTGCGTCGACGGGGCCGCGAACATCGAAGGGCCGGCTGTACGTCGGAGACCTGTGGGAAGGCGACCTCGAGCCATCTACAGCAGGTCTCCCCGAGTGGTTCGACGACAACGTCAACACCCACTGCATCGCCGTCAAGGACGACGGCGTGTTCGTCGGATTCGGGGATTCGGTGTGGACGTCAACCGACGACGGCGAGTCCTGGGAGCAGGCCGCCGGGGGTCTCTCCAAGGTCACCTGCATCGCTTAGTCCGAGGTCAATCCGACGGGTTTCTCCGAGGACATAAGCTCGCCCCTTGAGCCAGTTCTTCACCCACCTCGAATGCGGCCACTGCGGCGAGCGCCACGACGCCACGCTCCTCCATCAGGTCTGCGCGGTCTGCGGCGGACCACTCCTGGCCCGCTACGACCTCGGTGACCCGTCGCTCGCCTCGCTGGAGGAGATCCTGTCCCGGCCTCGAGGCCAGCTCAGGTTCCACGAGGTCCTGCCAACGGATGCCGGTCCAAAGACACCCACACTCGGGGAAGGGGGGACACCGATGTTCCCCGCTCCGTCCCTGGGCTCGGCCGGAGCACTGATCAAGGACGAGGCACAAAACCCGACCGGCTCCTTCAAGGCCCGTGGGATGGCGATCGCTGTGGCACGCAATGCCGAGCTTGGCGCCACCAGGTTCGGCCTTCCCTCCAATGGCAACGCAGGAGGAGCCGCGGCTGCATATGGCGCGCTTCACGGCGTCGATGTGGCCGTGAGCATCCCGTCCAACACCCCTAAGGCTCTCATCGCGGAGGCGGAGGCCCACGGAGCAGCGGTAACGCTGGTGGACGGAACCATCTCCGAAGCTGCCGCTGTGCAGCGAGCAATGAATCAGGCTGAGGGACGGTTCTCGCTTGCGACGCTCTACGAGCCCTATCGCATCGAGGGCAAGAAGATGATGGCCTACGAGATCTTCTGGGACCTGGGCCGGCTGCCCAACGCGATCCTCTACCCCACCGGAGGCGGCACCGGCCTGGTCGCGATGGTGACGGCCTTCGACGAGATGGAGCAGTTGGGGTGGATCGGTCCGGAGCGCCCCCGCATGGTGGCGGTCCAGGTGGAAGGGTGCGCCCCCATCGTCAGGGCTTTCCAGCGGGGCGACACCGAGGCGGGCGTTTGGGAGGACCCGGCCGAGACGGCCGCTTTCGGGCTCAGGGTGCCGTCGGCTATCGGAGACCGACTCATGCTGGAAGGTCTCCGTGCCACTGGCGGTACTGCGGTTGCGGTGAGCGAGGACGAGTTGATGATTGGCACCGCGCGTCTAGCCGCCGCAGGCGTATGGGGATCGCCCGAGGGCGGGGCGGTCGTCGCCGGGTATCAGCGGCTCCTCGCAGACGGTTGGGTCGCGCCCGACCAGGAGGTCGTCCTGTTCAACACCGGCTCAGCGCTGAAGTACCTTTGAGAGGAGGGCTGGGCTCGGACGCGGGCCCGAGGTAGCCTCGCGTCACTCGCCCCCAAGCGAGGTCCCAATGGAAAACAGCCCGATCTACGCCCTCACACTGGTTGTCGCCCTGGTTGCGGCGCTGGCATTCAGCGATCCAGGGAGCGACGCGCCTGCCACAGCCGAGGCTGCTGCGAGCGTGATCACCGCAAACGACGGGTGGGAGCCGGACGGAGTATCGAACCTGATCTCGGGCACGGCCACGGGAGCCGTCGTCTTCTCCGACGAAGAGAGTCTTCTGATCGAGATCACCCTCAGCCAATTGCCCACCACGACGACCGAGCCGACGGCCGACAACGGCTCCGGTCCGGCCACGACCCAAACCACAGCCACGACGGGAACCACGAGCCAGCCTCCCACATCGAGTTCGACATCACCGACGACGACCAGCACGACCAGCCCAACCGGGTTCAGGCCTGACTACGAGGCGGGCTTCTACGCGCGCATCAACTCCCTCAGGACATCGAACGGGCTCGAGACACTCACCAGTGACGGCTCACTCAACTCGTACGCACGAAATCGGGCTGCGTACCTCGGAAGCATCGGGAAGCTTCAGCACAGCGACATCGGATCGCTCCTCCCCCCATGGAGCGGGGCAGGCGAGAATCTCGCAGCCGGCTACTCGGTGCCTGACATGTTTGGCGCTCTTGCGGGAAGCACCGTCCACAGGAACATCATGCTGGGCGACTTCACCCACGTTGGAGTCGGCGTCTGGGTCGACGACGAAGGCGTCCTCTGGGCGGTGCACGTCTTCGCCCACGACTGAGGTCTCAGCGCGGACGCGTCTTCATGATCGGGCGCAGATAACGCATAGCGGCGACCGGCTCGGCGGCGAGAGCGGCCAGTGCCCCTCCGCCCAATGCGCCCGCGATCCCGGGCGCCATGACGTCGACACCCGACATGAACAAACCCTTCACGGGTGTCTTCGGCTCGAGACCCGGCTCCAGGAATCGGCCCGGGCCTGACGCCAGTCCGTAGATCGAACCCTTGTGGGCAGCGGCAAAGTGATCCGTGGACAGCGGGGTCGACATCTCGGTGAATCGGACGAGGGGTCGCAGCTCGGGATAGTTGCCGAGGTACTGGTCGAGCAGCGAGTCGGTGAGCTCCTGCTTGAACTCCTCGTAATCGGGTCCCCGCTTCTGCCAGCGGCTATCCGTCCACCGTTGGAAGCTGTCCCATGGGACGAACGTGATCACCTCACCGGTGTGCCGCATGTCCGGCCCGGGATCGTGGGAAGGGTCTTTCAGGGATGGGAACGAGCAGAAGAGGACGTCGGCCCTGGCCGGCTTCTCCCCTGGTCTGACCGGCCAGACGTCTTTCTCCATGTCCCAGGTGTCGTAGAACCACTGGCAGTACCTGTTGGCTCCGTGTTTGGAGATGTCCCCTTCGAATCCCATGTAGAGGCTGACGTGGGCGGGGCCGTGTGGCATGTCTTGTTCGGGCCAGGGTTGCTCGGTCCCGAGGAGCCGGGCCGTCGAGGGGGCCCCTGCCGCGCTGACAATGGTTGGGGCGGCGATCTCCCGGCCATCGGAAAGCCGCACGCCAACCGCCCTGCCGGCCCGCACGACGATGCGCTCGACCTCGGTGCGGATCAGCGTCCATCCACCCGCATCGGCAACGGTCCGGAGCATCTCGCGGGCAATCGACTCGGCGCTGCCAACCGGATAGAAGGCGCCCCAGAGGAAGTGGGCCACCATGAGGGCGTGCATGGCAAACGACGACTTCTCCGGGGTGGACCCGTAGTACCCCCACTGCGCCGCCAGCACGGCTCGCAACCGATGATCGTCGGTCAACTCGGCAAGGACGTCCGCAGTCGTGCGGTTCATGAAGGGCAGGGCCGCCCTGGCGGCCTTTCGCTTCGCTCCGGGGGCGAGCACCACCGGAGCGACACGGGCCTGCATGTACCCGGCCGAGGCGCGGGCGGCTGACCGCACCATCGCCAGGTAGGAGTCGATGGCCTCACGCTCGTCCGGGAAGTATTCGTAGAGAGTGTCTCGGAACGCCGGCTTGGAGCTCGGGAATTGAATCGTGAAGCCGTCCGGGAAGTTGAATTCGTCGTATACCTCCCCGACCGACTCCCACTGGAGCCTGCCTTCCGTCAGGTCGGACAGCAGACGCCCGACGTAGCTCCGCTCGGTCATCTCCCCGACGATGTGAACGCCCACGTCCCAGTGGTACCCGGGACGCTGGAAAGTCTGGGTGAAGCCTCCAGGGATCGTGTGCTGCTCGACGACGAGCACGCGCTTTCCCAACTTCGCGAGGATCGCGGCAGTGGTCATGCCGCCCATCCCCGAGCCTATGACGATCGCGTCCCACCCGCCGTCGGGAAGATCCCTGGACCAATACCTGACCTTGGGTTCAGCCGCCACTACTCCGCGTAGGGTAGGTGCGATGCGTCGAGGCGCAGAAGGGCGCCCGATACGCCGGGATGCGCTGTACGCCCCCGACCTAGCCGAACTGGCTGAAGAACTCGGTGATGGCGGCCGTGTCGTCGGAGAAGGCCCAGCGCTCTGTGATCTTGCCTTCATCGTTTACGTGGGCAATCTCCGCTGTCCTGTACGTGAACGACTGATCGCCCATCCTGAAAGTTGCCTCGACAAGACCGACGACGTGCTCATCGTTCCCTAGAACGTCGTGAACCTCGATTGAGAAGTCCACTTCATCACCAGCGATCGCCGCCCACGCGTCGCCCACGGCCTGCCTTCCATGAAGTGTCTCCGCTCCGATCTGGTGCCAGACGACGTCGTCAGCCATCGCGTCAAGCATCGCTGAGACGTCTCCTGAGGCGAAGGCGTCATGAACACTCCTGTACATGGCGGCATTGGGATGGTCAGCCATTTGTGGTCTCCTTGTCGGCCGGGTCTCCAAACCTACACTCTGGTTGACATGTGAGCATTTACTCACATATAGTGCAGCCCTATGGACGAGGTGTTCAAGGCGATCAACGACCCAAGCCGCCGGCTTCTGCTCGACGCGTTGTTCGAGCGCGACGGCCAGACGCTTGGAGAGTTGACCGCACTCCTCCCCGAGATGACCCGGTATGGCGTCATGAACCATCTCCGTATCCTCGAGGAGGCCGCGCTACTGACCACCCACAAGCAGGGTCGGTCGAAGTATCACTACATCAACCCCGTCCCCATCAAGCTGATTCATGATCGCTGGATCACCAAATACGCCGAGCCGCGGGTCGCGGCGATCGCCGACATCAAGGCTCGAGCCGAGACAGGAGACAAGAAAATGGAAAAGCCCGCACACGTCTACAAGGCGTTCATCCGTGCCGCCGTCGAGGAGGTCTGGGATGCGATCGTCAACCCGGAGAAGACGTCCCAGTACTTCTACGGGACTCTCGTCGACTCCGACTGGGAAGTCGGCTCCGAGATGAACTACTTCTACCCAGACGGACGCAAGGCGTCCGAAGGCCACATCATCTCCATCGACGTCCCGAAGCGCCTCGAGTTCACCTTCCAGGCCCTCTGGGACGAAGAGCTGGTCGCCGAGGGACCGGCCCGCGAGGTCTGGGCCCTGGCCGAGGTCAACGGGATGGTCGAGTTGACCATCGAGCTATACGACGTCGAAGAGGACTCGAAGACGCTGGAGGACTTCTCAGGTGGCTTCCCCTACATCGTCTCGGGGCTGAAGAGCCTGCTGGAGACCGGGGAAGCGCTGCCCTCCCCGTCCTGATGGATTCTGTGAGGGAATGACGGCCATGACCTGGCCGCATCCCTCACAGAAACGTCACAAGGAGGGGTTGCTGAGAGGAGTCACGGGGCCCGGCTGGAGCCACGCGCCGCTTCACCAATCCGGATCGGAATCCAAACGCCCGAACCTGTGGCCTCCTGCTCGGAGGCTGCCTCCCAAGCGTGGGCCGGACATGCAAGCCCTTCCGGGGTTATGAATGTGGCGCGCGCCCCACAGTTGTGGCACTTTCGAGGGACAGAGCTCCGCTGCCGGAGGAGCCGCGAGGTGGAACCGGTTTCCCCTTCGTCTCTTTCGGGTCGGCCCTGGACACTCCGCTCCGCGTACTGGACGCTCACGTGGCCGCACGTCTCGCACACGACGCGCTTGATACCGGCGATGACCGTCGAGGTCGTCACCGAGTGCCAACAAGCCTGCGCAGGCTGTTTGCCATCGCGGCCCGCCGCGTCGCCGTCGCCCACCGGCGATCCTCCCTGTACTCGAGTAATCCCAGGCTATGGGCCCAAGAGCCGATTCGACAGGGGCAACCTGACAATGTGCAGGATGACTAGTCAGCGGAGGACGCACTGGATGTGTCTACATTCCCCTCTCCATGGCCGATCCACAACAACTCGTACACCGTCACGACGCCCCGAACGACCGATACGTCTCGGAGATCGCCGGGAGAACCGTCGGAGTAGCGGAGTACCACCTCAGGGGAAGAGAGATCTACTTCTTCTATCACACCCAAGTCGACGTCGCGTCTGCCGGGAAGGGTGTCGGGTCGGCCCTCGTCCGATTCGTCCTCGACGACGTGAGGGAGAAGGGCGGCAGCATCGTGCCCCTCTGCCCCTTCGTGGCCGCATGGCTGGAGCGGCACCCCGAGTACGACGACATCGTCAACCAGAGGATCATGGATCGGATCGCCGAAACGGACGGCGACTAGGGGCCCGTCTTCTCCCGGGTCGGCCTTGCCGGCTTGCGCGGGCGCTTCGGCGGGGATGGTTGACGGGGCTGCTCCGGCTCGATCCTGATCCTGCGAACCGGCTTACCGATATTTGCCACGGCCCACCTCCTCGGCAGGTCTGGGCAAGCCCTCCCATACCCGCACACCCGGATAGGCCCGACGGATCCTCGCCGCATGGACGGCCGAGTCCACCCAGAGATCGGTGATCCGCGCATGCGAGGAGCGATAGCCGAACTCGTGCTCGATCACCTCTCCCCACATCTCGACGCGCCCGACCACCGGCACCTGCCCGAACGCCTCGACGTCCTCTCGCTCCTTGGTCGCATATAGCCCACAGGCGTGGTCCCAACCCGGAGCGCTCCCGCACTCGGCGCACGAGGCGATCGAGAGGGAATCGGGCCACGCGACCCGGTACCCGTGGAGGGTTCGCCCGTTCCATGCCCAGGACCTCCACCCCTCGACGGGCGTCGGCGACCAGAACTCCTGGCCTGGCTCGTCCGGACTGGGGCCCCATGGCCTCTTTCCCCGGTTGAAGGCTGCAGAGTCCCCCAGGACGTCAGCCGACCGACTGGCCCCGACGACGCGGTGCACATGGGCGGCGAACCGGAAGAGCGCCCAGCCGGCGGCTCCCGCGGCGAGCATGACTACGAGAGCTCCCAGGTTGGTCGACTCGGTAGGGAGGTCCACGCCGTAGGACTTGAGAGACGGCTCGGTGAGGAAGTAGATCGTGCCCCCGACGACGAAGAGCGCCAGCATTGCGAGATCTCCGGTGCCGGTGCTGATGGCAGGGCGCATTCTGTGACGAAGCTTTGCGAACGGCGCGGCGAGTAGATAGCCGACGAGGGAGAACAGGGCTGCGCCGAGGGTGAAGGCGACGATCAGTTGGAACAGGGCCTCGACCCAGAAGGCGATGGCGTCCACTCCCCCCGTAGCAGCGATCACGATCAGGGGGACACCCGCGACGGCGGCGACGTGCAACACCCTGGGAAGCCACGCCCACCATCGGAGGTGGCGCACGGCGTTTGGGTTGGGC
>JBFFIL010000029.1:0-9173 GCA_041556535.1 Acidimicrobiia bacterium
GTTCGTCTACGTCCGCGGCGAGTACACCAAGTCGGCGCGCCGGGTCCAGACCGCGATCGACGAGGCGTACGCCAGGGGCTATCTCGGGAGAGGGATCTTCGGCTCGGACTGGGACCTGGAAGTGACCGTGCACCTCGGGGGCGGCGCCTATATCTGCGGCGAGGAGACCGCGCTCATCAACTCCCTCGAGGGAAGGCGCGGCGAGCCGCGCCTCATACCGCCTTATTTCCCCGCGGCGAAGGGGCTGTACATGCTCCCGACGATCGTCAACAACGTCGAAACTCTCTCGAACCTCCCCCACCTCCTGGAGATGGGTTCGGGCCCGTACTCGAAGATGACCGGCTCCGAAGACGCGGGCACTTTCATGATGTCGCTCTCGGGCCACGTCAATCGGCCAGGCAACTACGAGCTTCCACATGGGATCACCTGGCGCCACCTGATCTACGAGATCGGCGGAGGGATCAGAGACGGCCGACAGATGAAGGCCTGGATCCCAGGTGGCGCCTCCTCACCCTGGTTCGTGCCGGAGAAGCACCTCGATCTCGAGATCTCCACGGCGGCGACAACCGCCGCAGGATCGATGCTCGGCTCGGGAGCTGTGATCGTCATGGACGACACCACCTGCACGGTCAGGGCTGCGCAGCGGATAGTCAGGTTCTTCTCCCACGAGTCGTGCGGACAATGCACCCCATGCAGGGAGGGAACGACCTGGTTGGAGATGATTCTGTCGCGGATCGAGGAGGGCCAGGGAAGGGCAATCGACCTGGACCTGGCCGTCGACGTGTCGGATGGGATCAGCATCGGGCTCGCCTGGCCCCCCACCATCACAACGATCTGCCCATTGGGCCCGTCGGCCGTCTCGCCGATCATCGCCCTCCGCGACTATTTCAGGGACGAGGTAGAGGCTCATGTCGCGCTCGGAGGCTGCCCCTTCCAGCCGGAGGTGTCGTCGTGATCGACCAGCGCCAGATCGTCACGATCAGCATCGACGGCGTGGAGCGCCGGGCCGTGGCCGGCGAGATGCTCATAAAGGCAGCCCAGGACGAAGGGACCTACATCCCACGATTCTGCTGGCACGAAAGGATGAAACCGGTCGGGATGTGCCGCATGTGCCTGGTCCAGATCGACTCCCCGCGTGGGCCTCTGATGGTGACGGCGTGCACGACTCCGGTGGCGGAGCAGATGGCGGTTGCCACGAAGGGTGAAGCCGTCGAGAAGGCTCAAGAAGCCGTGCTCGAGTTCCTGCTCGCAAACCACCCGCTCGACTGCCCGGTGTGCGACAAGGGGGGCGAGTGCCCGCTCCAGGACCAGGCCATGTCCCACGGACCGGGTGAGAGCCGCTTCGTGGAGATAAAACGCAACTACGAGAAGCCGATACCGATCTCAGACCTCGTCCTCCTCGACCGGGAGCGGTGCATCCTGTGTGCGCGTTGCACCCGGTTCGCGGATGAGATCTCGGGCGATCCTCTCATCGAATTCAAGGACCGCGGCAACACCACCGAAGTGAGCACATTCCCCGACCACCCGTTCTCCTCCTACTTCTCCGGTAACACCGTGCAGATCTGCCCGGTGGGCGCCCTCACCGCCAAGCCCTACCGGTTCCGCGCCCGCCCATGGGACCTCGAGATGGTGGAGAGCTCATCGCTGTACGACACCGCCCACCCCCGAATAGAGATCCACTCGTCTCAAAACGAGATCGTTCGCCTCACCGGCGTCGACAACGACGCCACCAATCACGGGTGGCTCTCCGACAAGGATCGCTTCGGCTTCGAGTACCTGCGGTCCGAGGACCGGATCACGTCACCGATGGTGAGGCGGTCGGGCGAGTTGGTCGTGGTCGGCTGGCCCGAGGCTCTAGACATCGTCGCCAACAGGCTCGACCTGCTGAGGGAGGAAGACGGAGGGCAGGCCATCGGGGTCATCGGAGGCGCACAGGGGACGAACGAGGACGCGTACGCGCTTTCGAAGTTCGCTCGCGTCTCCCTGGGCACGAACAACGTGGACGCTCGGCTCGACGACGCTCTCACATCCCACTTCCTCGCTGCAACCGTGGATCGCGCTCTCATCTCCGATCTCGACAGTGCAGACACGATCGTCGTCTGGGGCCCCGACCTCAAAGAGGAGCACCCCACGCTGTATCTCAGGGTCCGTCGCGCCGCTCAGGACCTGGGCGCCGATCTCGTCGTCATCCATCCGCGGGCGACAGGCCTCGATGACGTGGCGCGCCACAAACTCACCTATCGCCCGGGCCGAGGCTTCGCACTGCTGGACGAGATCGCGGCCGGGGAGCATCCGGACGTCGCCCATGCCATGTCGGCCGACAAGGTCGTGGCGCTGGTTGGCGTCGCCAGCCTCGCGGACGGGCCCCAGCTGGCCGAGTCCGCTGCGGCCCTGGTCAGGCAGAAGGCGGGCCGGGCAAGGCTGCTCCCTCTCAACGGTCGGTCCAACACGTACGGGGCGCTGGACATGGGGCTCGCACCGGACTTGCTCCCAGGGCGGGTCATGCTGGGCACCATCGGTTGTGCCAATCTCGCCGCCCGGTGGGGTGAGATCCCGACCACCCCTGGCGCCGACACACGAGGGATCTTGGAAGCACTCGCGGCCGGGGACATTAGAGCCCTGATCCTGGTAGGGGCCGACCCGTTGACCGACGTGCCGGAACGGTCGATCGCGGTCGAGGCCCTCGAAGCGGCCGAGTACGTGGTCGCTGTCGACCTGTTTCTCAACGAGTCGAATTCGAAGGCGGATGTGATCCTGCCTGCTGCAGCTTTCTCGGAGAAGTCCGGGACCGTCACCAACGTCGAGGGAAGAGTGCAGAAAGTCAGCCAGATCTGTCCCCCGCCGGGCCAGGCGCGGCCCGACTGGGCGATTCTCGACGACATCGCCACGCATATGGGCCGTCCGATCGGCCTGGCTTCGGCCGGGATGATCGCCGAGGAGGTCGCTTCGGTGGCCCCTGCCTATGAGGGAGTGGGCTGGGACGTCCTCGAATGGGAGGAGAGGGACGGAGTCGTCGTGCCTCTCTCCGGCTCCCAGGCCCTCAACCACGTTCCGGTGGCCCTGGCCGGCAGGAGTGAGCCGACGACGAAGCTCTCCCTCCACGTCGCGAGGACCATGTACGACGACGGTGCCCGTCTTCGCCACTCGCCCTCCCTGCACCATCTCGCCCCGGGCCCGGTGGTCCACATCAACCCCGAGGACGCCTCCGCGATAGGCGCGTTCGACGGGGCACGGGTGTCGGTCTCGACCAACGGCTTGGAAGCGGTGCTGTCCACCGTCCTCGATGTGCGGACCCCGCCAGGAACCATCTATGTCCCCTTCAATCAGCCCGGCGGGTCCTCCCTGGGCACAGACGCTGCTGTCGAGGTCTCCGTGGTGGGCACATGAGCTGGCCCGAATTCTGGATCGTCGTACTCCGGGTCGTGCTCACGTTTGGCCTGCTTTTGCTGGCGACAATCGTCAACGTATGGCTGGAGCGGAAGGTCGTCGCGGACATGCAGAGCCGGATAGGTCCCAGTCGTGCCGGCCCATGGGGGATCCTCCAGACCGTTGCCGACGGCCTCAAGCTCTTCTTCAAGGAGTCGATCACCCCTCGCAAGGTCGAGTTGGGCATGTATCTGCTCGCTCCCTTCCTGGCAGTCATCCCGGCCTTCCTCATCTTCATGATGGTTCCGTGGGGTCAGCCGTTCATGATCGGCGAGTATGAGGTGGCCCTCCAGGGGGCCGACCTGAACATTGGCCTCCTGTTCATCCTGGCGATGTCCTCGATGGCGGTCTACTCGGTCGTCCTGGCGGGCTGGTCGTCGGGGTCCAAGTACCCGCTGATCGGAGGCGTCCGCGCCACGGCTCAGGCGATCTCCTACGAGGCGGCTATGGGGATGTCGATGGCGGCCGTGGTCGTCTGGACCGCGACTCAAGGCGACGGTGGCACGCTCTCGTTGGCCGAGATCGTCGCCCGCCAGTCGGGCTCGCTCGCACTCCTCGGGCTGGAGTTGCCTCTTCCCAACTGGAATCTCCTTCCCCAGCTGGCAGCGTTCGTGATCTTCCTGATCGCCATAGTGGCCGAGACCAATCGAGCTCCGTTCGACCTCGTCGAGGCCGAACAGGAAATCGTCGGCTTCCACGCCGAGTACTCGGGCATTCGCTTCGCCATGTTCTTCCTGGCCGAGTACATCAACATCTTCTCGATGTCGGCGATCGCCGCCACCCTGTTCCTGGGCGGGTGGAACGGCCCCACTTTCGAGGGCGCTCTCCCGGCGTTCATCTCGGGCATGCTTCCCACCGTCTGGTTCCTCCTGAAGACCTACGCGATCGTCTTTCTCTTCTTTTGGATCCGGGCCACGCTGCCCAGGCTCCGGTACGACCAGTTGATGTCGCTGGGCTGGAAAGGGTTGATACCAGCCTCCCTCGCATGGCTGGTCGTCTCCAGCGTCATGATCGCCATCCGCCAATTCGGCCTTCCCTGGAGCTGACCATGGGCATGATCAAGGAACTCCTGAAGGGGCTGGCGGTGACCGGGCGCACGATGCTCAAGACGATCACCGGCGAAGAGCTCGTGACCACCCGGTACCCGACGGAGATGCGGGTCAAGCCGCAGCGCTTCCACGGCAGGCACGTCCTCAACCGCTACCCGGACGGGATGGAGAAGTGCATCGGCTGCGAGCTGTGCGCGGGAGCGTGCCCCGCCAATTGCATCTACGTCCGGGGAATGGACAACGACCCCGAGTCTCCGACCTCACCCGGCGAGCGCTTCGGGTTCGTCTACGAGATCAACATGCTCCGCTGCATCTTCTGCGGTCTGTGCGTCGAAGCCTGCCCCACCGAGGCGATAACGATGACCTCGCTGTTCGAGATGTCGTCCACCAGTCGCGAGGACGCCGTGTACACCAAGGAGACCCTCCTCATGGGCCGCGACGGTGGTGTCCCCCACATGTTCCCGGACGACCCGCTGGCGGACATGAGCGAACTCGACACTGCAGACGGCTGGATGAGGGCAACCTCTCCCGGGGGCCTGGTCGCCTATGACGGGGCCGTGATGTGGCAGGGCACTCCAGGCCCGGCGAGTTGGGACCCGGAGCCACCCCAGGAGCAGCGGGACGGAGCCTCGGATGGCTGAGCCCATTCTCTTCTCACTGATGGCCGTGGGTGCTCTCGCTGGGGCCGTCACCGTAGTGGCGGCCCGCAACCCCGTGTATTCGGCCATGGGCCTTCTCGGGACGCTCTTCTCGGTCGCCGTTCTCTATGTCGCCCAGTCGGCGCATCTGGTCGCGGCGGTCCAGGTGATCGTGTATGCGGGGGCGATCCTCACGCTCTTCTTGTTCGTCATCATGCTGATCGGGGTAGACACAGTCGAGACTCTCGACGAGCCGCTCCCGTATCAGCGATCGGTGGTCGGCAGCCTCGCCATGCTGGTCGTGCTGTTTGCGGGTGGCCTGACCCTGTCGGGCACCTTCGATTGGGTTCCCGCGGCCGGGGAGACGTTTCCGGAGGCCACCAACGGCACGGTGCAGGCGGTGGCGATGCCGCTCTTCACCGACTGGGTTCTCGCCTTCGAGGCGACAGCGCTTCTCCTGACCATCGCTGCTGCCGGAGCCATCGCTCTCGCCCACTACCGGCGGAGGCAGTCTTGATCGTCGATCCGAGCTGGTACATGACGCTCGCCGCTGCCTTGTTCACCGTCGGCGCGCTGGGCCTTCTGCTCAGGCGCAACGTCCTCGTGATGCTGATGTGCATCGAGCTCATGCTGAATGCGGTCAACCTCACACTGGTCGCGGCCGGTCGCGCCTACGAGGACATGAGCGGCCAGGTGGCAGTCTTCTTCATCCTCGTCGTGGCCGCCGCCGAGGCCGTCGTCGGCCTCGCGATCATCGTCGCCATCTTCCGTCGCATGGCGACGTCCTCGGTAGACGAGCTCAGCGAGCTACACGGATGACCCGCAAACCTAAGGCTCCACGGACCGTATTTGGTCCCTACGCCGCGGAGAAGGGGGTTGCGAGATGACGGACCTCCTCTGGCTGATCGTCGCCCTGCCCATGGCGGGCGCTCTCTTCCTCCACTTCTTCGGGCGCTACCTCAAGGAGCCGCTCGCAGGTGTCCTCGCCTCGGGAGCGGTCTCGGGTGCGTTCGTGGTCGCCCTGGTCGGCGCCGTCCCCTTCATCCAGGGGGGCGCCCACGGGGAAACTGTCCTTCTCTGGGAGTGGATGCCGGCGATTGGAGCAAGCATCGAGATCCTCTGGGACCCTCTCTCTGCCTTGATGACTCTGATCGTCACCGGAGTCGGAGCCCTCATCCATGTCTTCGCCATTGGCTACATGCACGGCGACGCCCGGTTCTCCCGGTTCTTCACTTACCTGAATCTCTTCGCGGCCTCGATGCTCATCCTCGTCCTCGCCGGCAACTACGGGATGCTGTTCCTGGGTTGGGAGCTGGTCGGCCTCTGCTCCTACCTCCTGATCGGCTTCTGGTTCACCCGTGAGTCCGCCTCGGCTGCGGCGAAGAAGGCGTTCGTCGTCAACAGGATCGGGGACCTGGGGCTCATGGTCGGCCTGATGCTGGTTTTCGCCAGCTTCGGTACCCTCTCCTATTCGGGCATCTTCGAAAGGGCCGGCGACGAGCTCAGCGCAGGGCTGGCCACCGCGATCGGCCTCCTGTTCCTCGTCGGTGCGGCCGGGAAGTCTGCCCAGATCCCCCTGTACGTGTGGCTTCCCGACGCGATGGAGGGCCCAACCCCGGTCTCAGCGCTGATTCACGCGGCCACCATGGTCACGGCGGGCGTCTACCTGATCGCCCGGTCCGCTGCGATCTTCGAGCTCTCGCCGGCTGCCCAGACGACGGTTGCGACGATTGGCGCTCTGACCGCGTTGTGGGCCGCTTCGATCGCCCTGGCACAGCGAGACATCAAACGCGTCCTCGCCTACTCGACGGTTTCCCAATTGGGCTACATGTTTCTGGCGGTCGGAACCACGGCCTACGTCGCGGGCGTGTTCCACCTCATGACCCACGCCTTCTTCAAGGCGCTTCTCTTCCTGGGCGCCGGCTCGGTCATCCACGCCATGTCGGGCACCCAGGACATGCACAAGATGGGAGGCCTCCTCAAGAAGATGCCCATCACCGCCGCGACGATGGGGATCGCGACGCTCGCCATCGCTGGGATGCCGCCCCTCTCCGGATTCTGGTCGAAGGACGAGATCCTCGCTTCGGTATTCGCACGGGGAGGCTGGTTCTCGGCGCTGTGGGTGATTGGCCTGGTCACCGCACTGATCACCGCGTTCTACATGACCCGGCAGTGGGTGATGATCTTCCTCGGTGAGCCCAGGTGGGAGGACGGTGCGAGTCCCCGCGAATCCTCGAGGGTGATGACCGTTCCTCTCGTCGTACTTGCCGCTCTCTCCGTGGTTGGCGGCCTGGTCAACACCCCGTTCCGTCTGACGCTGGAGCACTTCCTCGAGCCGGCGTTCGAGCTGGTGCACATTCAGCACCCGCCTGAGGGTGCGCTGATGCTCGTCGCCCTAGCCGGGCTGTCGGTTCTCGCCGGTCTGGCTGGTATCGCCGTCGCCTTCCTCACCTACCGCCAGGACCGCTCCCGGTGGTCGGGGTTCGAAGGTCAGTTCGGACCCATGTGGCCGCTTTGGGAGGACGCATATCGCGTCGACGACCTGTACGGCAAGGTGATCGTTGCCCCTGGTAGGAGGACAGCCGAGTTTGCTGCCTTCAAAGTCGACGTCCCCCTGATCGACGGAGTGGTCAACGGCCTGGCGCGTGCGATTCGGGGCATAGGCGAATTCGTGAGGCCACTGCAGAGCGGTCTCGTCCGCAACTACGGCGCCGTGTTCCTGGCAGGAGCCATCGCCGCGGTTGTTTGGGTCGTCGTGGGCGGCTTGTAGTGCTGACCTGGCTCATCCTCCTACCGGTTGTCGGAGCACTGGCGGTCGCCGTCGTGCCTGCCGGGCGGAAGGAGGCCCACCTCCCGCTGGGGATCGCGACGTCGATGCTGCCGCTCGCCCTGGCTGCCTATCTGTTCTGGGTGTTCGAGCCGGTGGCGGGGCATCAGTTCACCGAGTACGCCGTCTGGTACGAGCCGTGGGGGATCGCCTGGAATCTGGGAGTCGACGGGATCTCGATGCCGATGGTTGTGCTCACCACGGTGTTGGTACCCATCGCGCTCGGCGCCTCCGTGTCGATCACGAAGAGGGCCAAGGAGTTCGTCGTCTTCACGCTCCTCCTCGAGGCGGGGATGATCGGTGTCTTCCTGTCTCTCGATCTGTTCCTGTTCTTCGTCTTCTTCGAGGTGATCCTGGTCCCGATGTACTTCATCATCGGGATCTGGGGCAGCGAGCGGCGGGTATACGCGGCGTTGAAGTTCTTCATCTACACCGCGTTCGGGTCCGCCTTGATGTTGGCCGGGATCATCGCCCTGGCCATCATCCACGCAGAACAGACGGGCACGGCTTCGTTTGCCCTGTCGGATTTGATGAGACTCGATCTCCCGTCGGGGACGGAGCGGTGGTTGTTTGCCGCGTTCGCTCTCGCGTTCGCCATCAAGGTCCCGCTGTTCCCGTTTCACACCTGGCTGCCGGATGCGCATACAGAGGCCCCCACCGCCGGATCGATCCTGCTTGCCGCCGTGCTGCTGAAGCTGGGCACATACGGCCTGCTCCGCTTCAATCTGTCCCTGTTTCCGGAGGCGTCGGTTGACGCGATCTGGATAATGGGGATCCTTGCGGTGATCGGCATCGTCTACGGGGCTGTTGTTGCCATCGTCCAACCCGACCTGAAGCGCCTCGTGGCGTACTCGTCGGTGAGCCATCTCGGGTTCATCGTCCTCGGAACCTTCGCTCTCACCTCGGGGTCCTTGCAGGGAGCGGTCATCCAGAACGTGAATCACGGGATCACCACCGGCGCCCTCTTCCTCTTGGTCGGGATGCTCTACGAGCGGCGGCATACCAAGCAGATAACGGAGTTCGGCGGTCTACAGAAGTCGATGCCTGTCTACGCCGGCTTCTTTCTCTTCATGGCATTCGCGTCGATCGGTCTTCCCGGGCTGAACGGATTCGTCGGGGAGTTCCTCGTGCTCGTGGGCAGCTATCCCGCTCTGCCGGTGCTGACGATCATCGCTGCCTCGGGCGTGGTGCTCGCCGCCATCTATCTCCTGTGGTCGTACCAGACGGTGTTCA
>JBFFIL010000030.1:0-8927 GCA_041556535.1 Acidimicrobiia bacterium
CCCGCTCGACGATGACGTCGGCAGCGATATCCACGGTGCCATCGTCGCGCTGGGCCATGTCCTCGACCCTCACGACCAGAGAGTGGGGCAGCTCCTGGCGAAGACGGTCCAGGAACTTCTCCCGAACCAACTCGCCGATGACGAGCTCCTCCGGTTGGTCGGTCGTCACACCCTCGGGGTAATACCGAGGGCCCTCTTCGAGCCGCTCTGCGAGCCCGGCGATCAGATCGTCGAGACCGTCGCCCTGGAGCGCCGACACCGGGTAGACGTCGGGGAAGGGCCAGCCGGCGGCCGTGACGAGCTGGGCAACGGTCTCGCCTCGCTTCGCCAGGTCGATCTTGTTCACCGCCACGATCACCTTCTCGGCCTTGTCAGAGAGCCTCTGTGCGATCAGCGTGTCGCCCGGGCCTATCTTCATGGTGGCGTCGACCACGAACAAGACCAGGTCGGCATCGCCGAGAGTCCCGTAGACGACCGCGTTCAGTCGGTTTCCCAGCTCGGACTTGGGCTTGTGGAGGCCGGGAGTGTCTACGAGGACTATCTGGTACTCGGGCTCGGCGGGGTCCGGACCGGACACGACCCCACGGATTGCGTTCCGCGTTGTCTGAGGCCTCGACGATGTGATGGACACTTTCGACCCGACAAGCCGATTCACCATGGTCGATTTGCCGACATTCGGCCGCCCCACAACGGCTACGAAGCCTGACTTCACACGGCCTCGCCGCGACCGCTTGTCACCGAGACCTCCGAGACCCGTCTCCCCTGCATCTTCTTCACCTTCAGGATGAGGGTTTGGAATTCGAACTCTTCGCCTTCCTCGGGCACCCTCTCCGCCAGTCCGAGCACGAGACCGCCGACGGTGTCCCACTCGTCATCGGGCAGCTCGACTCCTGTGTGCTTGATCAGGTCGTCCACAGCCAGTCTCGCGTCGACGTCCCAGCCGTCACTTGTGGATTCGATGAGGCTTTCCTCATAGTCGGTCTCGTCGGCGATCTCCCCGACCAACTCCTCGAGCAAGTCCTCGATCGTCACCAGACCTGCGATGTCGCCGTATTCGTCGACCACGATCACCTGATGGGTGTGGTTCTCCTGCATCTCCGCCAGCAACGTGGAAGCCAGCTTCGTCTCGGGAACGAAGTCGATCGGGCGCATGACTTCCGCCACGGTCGACGGCCTCGACTCCTCGGCGAAGACCGACAGGAGGTCTTTGACGATGACATGCCCGACCACGTCACCGTTGGACGTGACCGGAACTCGGGAAAACCCGGCCTCGGTGGCGACCTCTATCAACTCTTCGATCGACGCAGTAACGGCGACCGTTGTCATGTCCGGGCGCGGTGTCATCACCTCTCGAACGATTGTCTCCGAGAATTCGAGTACGGAGTCGATGAGCTCGCGCTCGTGCTCATCCGCTCCATCGTTGGCCTCGGCTGTGTCCATGCTCGAAGAGAAATCGGGCTCGGGGAAAGCAGAGGTGGCGAAAACCCCGACACGAGCCACGACAGTGAGGAGCCGCGAAGACCTGTAGGCGATTCGCGTCGGCAGCGCTCTGCCGACGCCACGAGGCACGATGTCGCCGACGACGACGAAGACTGCGGCCGCGGCCAGTCCCCACACCAGTACCTCCGTCTGGGAGCCGCCAACAGCGAAGGCCGAGGTGGCGAGTACCGCCGAAATCACCAGGAGCGCCGATGCCACCACCCCAACAGCCAGCGAGACCTTGTCACGCTCGTCCAGGAGGTCGGCGACCGCACCGGCTCCCTTCACTCCGTCGGAGTGGTCACGAAGGGCGTCGGCACGTGGCACTTCACGCAATGCCGCCCCGGCCGCGCGCGTCCACCCCGCGCCAACCAAGAGGATCCCGGCGGCGACAGTCAGAGCGAGCGTCATCGACGCTCCAACCCGACTCGGGTGAGGAGGTCGCGCTCGCGCCGCTCCATCCTCTCCGCATCTCCGTCGTCGCTGTGGTCGTAGCCGAGAAGATGCAATATCCCGTGCACCACCATCAGCGCCATCTCGGCCGCGAAAGGTACCCCGTGCTCGTCCGCCTGCCGCCTGACATACGACGGGGAGATGATGACGTCCCCGATCATGAGTGGAGGGCCCGAGGGATCGTGCTCCGGCACGATGCCGGGGAGGAGCTGCTCGACGGGAAACGCCAACACATCGGTCGGGCCCTCGCGGTGGAGGAACCGCCTGTTGTACCCGGTCATCTCGTCGTCATCTACGAGAAGGACTGTCACCTGCGTCTCAGCGGGATAGCCCTCTTCGGCGAGAGTCAACTCGGCCAGGCTCCTCAGCTCGGCCAAATCGAGAGTCTCGGACTGCTCGTCGGCGAGAAACACGCTCATCTCGCTCCCGAGTGGCGCATGTCTGCCGCCAAGGGGGTATCGACCTCGAACAACGAGGGTCTAGAGGACGGATCGTCCATCAGGAGCCGGGGAAGTTCGGATAGGCGATGCGCTGATGGTAATGACCGACGAGCGATTCGAGGAAGGCCGTCCTTATGCGAGTGATCTCCCCGAGTGTCAGTGGCGACTCGGATAGCTGGCCGTCTTCCAGTTTCTCGTTGACGATTCGGTCCACGGCCTTCTCGATGGCCGCGGCAGTGGGCTCCTCGGTCTGAAACACCGCCCGACAGGCTGCCTCGAGCGAGTCGGCGAGCATCAGTATCGCTGTCTCGGCGCTACGGGGTTTGTGGCCGATGTGCCTGTAGTCGTCGATGTTCAGGTCTTCGCCGTGCACCTCGCGAGCCTTCTCGTAGAAATAGCGCATCACGCCGTCTCCGTGATGACTCACGATCCCGGATGCGATGTCGGACGGGATCCTGAACTCGCGTGCGAGAGCGACGCCGGCGCTGACGTGGCTCCTGATCATCTCCGCAGACTCCTTCGGGTCGAGGAGGTCGTGCGGATTGGAGATCCCGAACTGGTTCTCGATGAAGTAGGTCGGGTTCTGGGTCTTGCCAAGGTCGTGGTAGTAGGCCATCGCCCTGGCGAGCAGTGGATCAGCGCCCACGGCTCGCGCAGCCGCGTCCGCCAGCGTTCCCACCATGAGCGAGTGGTTGAACGTGCCGAACGCCTCCTCTTGGAGGAGTTGGAGCGCCTCATGATTCCGGTCCGTCAGATCGAGCAGTCTCAGGGTCGTCGTGATGTCGAAGGCAGACTCGAAGAACTGGAGGCCGGCGAGGGCGAGCAGGGACGCAACCGCGGAGATCGCAAACGCCCATGCAACCGAGTTGGCGATCACTGTGAGCAATTCGTCCGGCGGCCCGGGGTGGAAGAACCACGACGTTGCGGCGGCAATGATCGCCGCTGCCATGGCCGAGTAGACAACGGCGCTGCGGAAGGCGCCGCGGGTGCTAACCGAGCTCACGAACGGGACGGGTGCCAGCGCCGCCATCACCCCATAGACGCTTGTCTCGATACTCAGAGTGCCGACGCCGGCGAGTATCCCCACTGACAGCGCCATGAGCACCGCCATCCGCTGGTCGAAGAGGATCGCCGTCATGAATCCGAACGCCGCTGCCGGGAGCACGTACCAACTCGAGACTTCTTGCATGACAACGGTCGCGCGGACCGATGCAGCGGCCAGGAGGATGAGGATGCCGACCAGTGCCACCATCCGCGGCCTCGCCCAGAACTCGGAGCGGAACCGGGAGAGGTAGAGCCCGAGAAGGCCGACCATGACGGCGACAACCGCAAGCAGGCCGATCGACGCCCTCTCGACACGCTGTGTGGTGGTGGCATTGATTGCGTCGATGTCCAGTTGGGTCAACTGGGCACCTTCGACAACGATCGTTTGGCCCGCAACGAAGCTAACGGTCACTTCAGGCACGAGGGACGCGGCGGCATCCTGCAACTCTCTCAGGAGCTCCGTGTTCACCAGATAGTTGGCCTGCAGGAAGGTCGCGACGATCTCTCCGGCCGCCTGTCCTCCGGGGATGTCCTGGCCCGTGTCGGAATGGAACACGAACGGCGGCAGGTTCCGCTGGCGAACCTCGGCTTCCTGAAGATCGTTCTCGGTGATTCTTCTGCCGAACTCCTCCAAAACGCGCTGCAGGGCGGCCTCCCGCACGCTGGAGAGGTGCAGCGGCTCGCCGAGTGCAGCCCTGATCACATCGTCGGAGGCAGTGATGGCCAGGTAACTGATGGTGTCGCTCGGGATCGGGTGCAATGCGGAGATCCGGGCCTCCAGATCGGGGATTGCCCTCGTGTTGACGATGAAGCCGATGTCCTGCGCCTGACATGGCTCATCCGGCCCACACGTGATGAGCTGATTCAGGTTGTCGGTCTCGATGATCCAGCCCTCGGGTATCTCGGGGTCGACGTCGTCGACGCTGATGACGATCGAGCCGCTCTCGGTCTCGTAGGACCACACTCCGCCCGGGCCTGTCTGAACCGCTTGCCTGGCTTGACCCTCGACCCGAATCTCCACCGTCACACGCTCCAGGCCCCGATCGACGCGGTCGCCTTCGGCGTTCGGCCGAAACAACTCGTCTCCATCGACATCCAGGTAGACGCGGCCCGTCACGAGGATGGGCGATGGGGGCAGCGTCGTCGTGGTGCTGTCGCCAGCCGGCGTAGTAGAGGACGTTGTCGGTGGCAGCTCAGGGAGAGTCGTCGGAGGGCTGGTGGGGCGATCGGCTATGACAGCCGCTTCGACATCGTCGAACACCTGGTTCACAGACTGTATGACCGATTCCTCGATGAGTGGCTGGGTTTGGCGGGCCTCGTCGACATCCACCTCGTCGCGGGCAGCCTCCCTGTCCGCAGCAGTGCGGTCTTGGTCGATGACCTCGGCCGAGACCTCAGCTTTGATCGTCACGGGAGCGATGCCACCCGCCGCGAGTCCCGAGCCTTCCGACTCGGTCCCGATCGAGAGCACCGCCCACGTCGCCACGACGGTTGACAGGAAGATCGCCAAGCGGACGAGAGTGGGCCGTCTCATGAGCCCTCACTCGTCTCAAAACGCTGGTACGCCTCGACGATCGAAGCCACGATGCGGTGTCTCACCACGTCCCGAGCGGAGAGCTCGACGAACGCGACACCCGGGATCCCTTTGAGAATGCCCCGCACGACCCGAAGCCCCGAGTGGCGACCGGTCGGCAAATCGGTCTGCGAGACGTCCCCAGTGATGATCATCTTCGAATTGAACCCGAGACGAGTGAGGAACATCTTCATCTGCTCCGGTGTCGTGTTCTGCGCTTCGTCGAGGATGACACAAGCGTCATTCAGCGTCCGCCCACGCATATAGGCGAGGGGGGCTATCTCGATGGTCCCGCGCTCGATCAGAGACGAGGTCTCCTCCGGGCCGAGCATGTCCCACAGCGCGTCGTAAAGAGGACGCAGGTAAGGGTCGACTTTCGCCGTCAGGTCGCCGGGCAGGAACCCCAGCCTCTCCCCTGCCTCGACTGCCGGGCGGGTCAGGATGATCCTTCGGACCGACCCGTTTATGAGACTATCCACTGCTGCGGCCATGGCGAGATACGTCTTTCCGGTGCCCGCGGGCCCGATGCCGAATGTCAGCGTGTTCTCCCGGATCGCCTCCATGTAGATCTGCTGTCCGTGAGTCTTGGGTCTCACCATCCGGCCCCGACCGACAGGAATCCCATCCGTGAGCACGCCGGAAGGGCTCGGGACGTCGTCGCGGACCATCTTCGCCACTTCGTCGATGCGCCCTTCGTCGAGCGCATGACCCTCCTGGACCAGTATCAGAAGCTCGTCTATCACTGTGCGCGCAGCGTCCACCTGGGCCGGGAGCCCGGCGAGCGTCATCTCGTCCCCACGCGCGACAAAACGGACCTCGGGAAAGAGCCCCTCGACTTGGCGCAAGTGCCGGTCGGACTCTCCAACGAGATCCAGCATCAGGTGATGGCTGGGCACGCGAAGACGCGATTCGATGTGATCAGATGACACGGTGACGACGCCGTGGTTCAGGCGCCGGTCCCATTCTACCTGGCACCGGATGCTCGGCTAGTAGGCGGGGCTCAATCGACGGCGGCCGGCGCATCGGAGGTCTGGACGAGCGAGGCGATGATCGCACGGTCCGATTGGCGCACTTCCCTTCCTCCCGACTCCTTGCGAAGGAGTTGGATTGCCGCAAGGAAACGGTCGACGACGTCACCCGAGCCATCGGCGGCAATCGCCTCCAGGTCGAGCACGGCTCCGTCGTGCGGCGTGATCGGGAGCAACTCGGCCGCCGGCACGTCGTACACCTGCGCGAGCTTGACGAATCGATGTACCGAGATTGCGCGCTCTCCGCGCTCATATGCCCCCACCACCGACGCTTTGAACTCTCCACCTGTGTTCGCCTCGACCTCGCCAAGCGACCATCCACGCTGGCGACGGGCAGCCCTCAGGCGCTGCCCCAGAGAAATGCTGAAGTGATCGGCCACGGTTTCGGGCCCTCCCAGGTAGCCCATGGACCATCTTATCCAGAGTTGTCAGGGTTTTCCTGTTTCCGGATCGAGACGCGGCCCAGGAGGGCAACGGCTGCGATCGCCGCCGTCTCCACCCTCAGCACGGTTGAGCCGAGGCCCAGTCTCTGGGAACCGCTCGGCAACTCCCCCTCCGCCCAGCCCCCCTCCGGCCCAACGACCACTGTGCGTGGCGATCCGGCGGGAGCCGGGCCCCCCTGCTCGCACACGACGAGTGGTGGGACGAGGTCCGCCCAGTCCACGAGGGCATCACCGACATCGATCAGCCACGCTCCCCGTGATTGCTCCAGGCCTCCCCGGGCCCAGGCCGAGAGCTTCTCAGGACTGGCTACGCGACCTGTTCCATGCCTGGTTCGAAGCCAGGACAGCCGCTCTACGCCCATCTCCGAGAGCTTCTCGACCAAGAACCTCTGACGATCCCTGGCGGACGGCGGAGCAGCCGCTACATGCAGTTGGGTGGGTTTCGGCACCAGCCGTTCCTCGCCTCGCGAGACCGTGAGGTCGGGCTCGAGCGAGCCGAGTCCCACCACCCCTGAGCCGTCCGTGTAGGAGACCTCGTCGCCTGGCTTCATGCGCAGAGCCTTTTGCAGGTGTCTCGCCTGTGCTTCGAGAGGCACGAGCGCCCCATCATCCCAAGGCGCCGGCAGGTGCAGGTGCGGGACATGCTTCATCAGGTCGAGGCCGGTCGGTCTATACGCTCTCCGCGGGCCTCGGCCCAGCGGCGAAGCGCCTCCTCTTGATCGGGGGACAGCGACCTTGGCACCTCAACGTCCACCGCCACTATCAGGTCACCGCGAGCACGGCGCCCGAGGACGGTCATTCCCTGTCCCGGGATCGCAAGCATCGTTCCTGGCTGCGTGCCGGCAGGCACCTCCAGGTCCATCTCGCCGCCATCTATCAGCGGGACATTGATCCGGGTTCCCAACGTCGCCTCGGCTATGCCAACGGCTACCCGGTGAACCAGGTCGGCGTTGGAGCGCTCGTATCGGGGATCCTCCGCAACGGCCACTTCCACGAAGAGGTCTCCGGGAGCGCCGCTGCGGCCCGCTGACTCTCCCCGGCCCCTGAGTCGAAGGCGCGTGCCCGATGTGACTCCAGCGGGTATC
This sequence comes from Acidimicrobiia bacterium, assembly GCA_041556535.1. Lineage (GTDB taxonomy): Bacteria > Actinomycetota > Acidimicrobiia > Spongiisociales > ZC4RG35 > JAWWBL01. The sequence goes on from JBFFIL010000030.1 coordinate 7,546, forward strand.
TCGACACTCACCGACAGGTCCCGGTCGACAGCCCCACTACCGCGGCATACCTGGCACGGATCGCTGATGATCGAGCCCTCCCCATCGCACAGACGGCACGTGGACAGCGACGTCACCGTGCCGAACATCGATCTTCTCTCGATTCGGGTCTGACCGGAACCGCCACACTCGGGGCACATCTCGGGCAAAGTCCCGGGCGCCGACCCCGAGCCCGAACACTCCGGGCACGTGGCGGCCGACCTGTACTCCACGGCCGAGTCGGTGCCGAAAGCGGCCTCGGAGAGGGAGATCTCGGTCCGAATCAGGATGTCCCGGCCCCGTCGGGGACGACCACCGCCGCCGCCCCCGAATAGACCGCCTTCGCCAAACACGGAGCGCAGCAGATCATCGAACCCGCCGAAACCGCCAAAGAGATCGCTCAGATCGACCTTGTCGCCCCGGTCGTAGCGCGCCCTCCGATCGGGGTCCGACAGCACCTCGTAGGCCTCGGCAGCCTCCCGGAATCGAGCTTCGGCTTCGGGGTCGTCCGGGTTGGCGTCAGGATGGGTCACCCGAGCGATCTTCCGAAACGACTTCTTGATCTCCTCGGTGGTGGCGTCGCGCCCCACCTCCAGCACTTGGTAATAGTCGCGCGCCATCTATTCCGACCTGGAACTGATCTCTTCCTCGAGTTCCTTTGACACTTCCTCCACCGCGGAGATGACTCGCTTGTAGTTCATTCTCATCGGGCCCATCACACCAACGGAGCCAGCCTCACCGCGGGCGTCGTATGTAGTCGACACCACTGCCAGGTCTATCGCCTTCTCGTCGAAGTCGCTTCCCAGCTGGATGGACGTCCCCGAGGCCCTGGCGAGCATCTTCATGACTTCGGCCTCGCGCTCGAGGATCTCGAGGACTCTCTCGACCGTCGACAGGTCCTGCCATATGGCGGGCATCCTCTGCGTCCCGCCGATGAACATCTCCGTCCCGCCGGTCGCTGCGAGGTGCAGGCAATCGCTTATGGTCAGCAGTGTTTCCCTCACCGGCTCACCGACGGCCTCGAGCGAGGTCTCAGGGAGGTCCAACACCAGGCCGAGCTCACGCCCCACCGCCGCCTCGGCTAGGAGCCTCTGTGCCTCGTCGATCTCGAGTGGCGTGACAGGCACCCTGACTCTCCCTCGTTGCTGGACCACTCTGCCGCCTTCGGTTACCACGACCACCATCACCTGGTCGGCCGTCACCTGGACAGTGTGAACGGAGCGGATCCGATCCCGTGAAACACCTGGCGCAACGACCACCGCCGGCAGGTCGGTGATCTCGGCCAGGAGGTCTGACGTGGCCCTCAACAGATTGGACAGCTCGAGATGCACCTCGCCGAAGAACGAGTCGATCTTTGCCTGGGC
>JBFFIL010000031.1:0-8876 GCA_041556535.1 Acidimicrobiia bacterium
ACCCTGTTCGACTGGCGCGGCTGGAGATGGCTGCTGCGGGCTCGCCGATCCGAGTTCCTGCTCTCGGTGGCTACGGCTCTCGCCGTGTTGACAGTCGGGGTTCTCGAGGGGATCGGGGTGGCAGTGTTCCTTTCGCTGGCAAACTTCCTTCGCAAGGAGTGGAGACCTCACAGCGCCGAATTGGGAAAGGTCGCGGGCGTCGCGGGGTACCACGACCGTGCCAGGCACCCCGAGGCCGAGCCGGTCGAAGGCCTTCTGATCATCCGGTACGACGCTCCACTCTTCTTCGCCAATGCCCCTGACTTCGCGCGTCGGCTCTCCGCCCTACTCGCCTCCAAGGCACGACCGGTCGAGTCGCTTCTGGTCGTGGGTAACGCCATCACCGACATCGACAGCACTGGCGCCGAGGTGCTCGGCGACATGCTCGACGACCTGGACGCCAAAGGCATCTCCTTCGCGTTCGCAGGGCTGAAGGGACCTGTCAAGGATCGTCTCCGCGACTATGGCCTTTATGACCGGATCGGTGCGGAGGCGTTCTTCCCGAACACGATCTCGGCCGTCGCTTGGCATCGAGACAGTCGGGGCGAGAAGCCATAGGGGTTCCGAGAGACCAGTCCACGACCCAGGGGGTGCGTCGCGCGCTCTCTCAAAATCTCAGCTGATGATGTCCAGCCGGAGCGCGACCGCCACGGCCTCGGAGCGGCGTTTCACATTGAGGACCGAATAGACGGTGCGCAGGTGCGCTTTGAGGGCCGACTCTGAGATTCCGAGTCGCTGGGCCATTGCCTTGTTGTCGAGCCCACTGGCGAGCATCTCCAGGATGGTCACGTCGTCCCGGCTCAGATCGCCCACCGCACCCGCGGTGGGATTGACCATGAGGGCTATCAGCGGCGCTGTGATCTCCCCCTGGATGTACGAACCGCCGTCTGCGACCACACGCACCGCCTTGAGCAGTTCCTCTTTGCCAACCGATTGCAGGAGATAGCCACATGCTCCCAGCTCGATGGCTCGCTTGACGTATGAGGGGTTATCGAACATCGAAAGCACGACCACCGGAACCCCCAGGCCTCTTCTCTTCAGCTCCTCGAGCACATCGAGGCCGCTGCGGTCAGGCATGCGAACGTCGAGAAGGACTATGTCAGCTGTCGTCGACTCCAGCACTTCGAGCAGCTCGGAGCCGTCGGAGGCCTCGCCTGCGAGCTCGATGTCGCGCTCGGACTCGAGGAGCATCGCGATGCTCTCCCGTACGATCCGATGATCGTCCGCGATGATGACCTTCATTTCGGAACCCCTGCACTGCGGCGGGAGGCACCCAGGCGCGGATGAGGTCCCGCCTCTCCTAGCCGTCGGCACCAATGTCGCGCGCCACTCACGGCGCGACCAGGGTCTTGCGGCCGTTTCGCTCGGGGCTTGTGACCGTGGCTGCTGGAGCCTTGCCACATGTGTCGGCTGCCAGAGGAGAGGAAGTCCCCAGCGTGAGGGACATCCTCCTCTAATGGGCTCGCGTCCGGGCGGCTAATCATCGTCGCACGGGCCCGATCCGTCGATCTGTCGTGCCCTGGCAGCTGCCCGAGGAGCCATGTGAGACACGAACCGGCCATTCACACCGAGAGCCTGACCAAGCACTACGGCGCCGTCGAGGCTCTCAGCGATCTCGACCTCACCGTGCACCAGGGCGAGGTGTTCGGGTTCCTCGGCCCCAACGGCGCCGGTAAGACAACGATGATCAGGACGGTCCTCGACTTGATCCGACCCACCGCGGGGCGTGCATCGATTCTCGGAATGGACACCCACGCCCATGCCGTCGAGCTCCGCAACCACGTCGGATACCTCCCTGGCGATCTTGCTCTCTACCCCAAGCTGACCGGCCGGGAGACACTTCGATACTTCGCCAACCTGCGCGGTGGGGTGGACTGGGACTTCGTCGATGGGCTGGCGGATCGACTCGACTCGGACCTGTCGATCCGTGTGTCCGACTACTCGTCGGGCAATCGCCAGAAAGTGGGCCTGATACAGGCGTTCATGAACCGCCCCTCGGTCCTCATACTGGACGAGCCCTCCATCGGCCTCGATCCCCTCGTGCAGCAGGAGTTTCAGGCCATGCTTCGGGAGGTCAGAGAAGAGGGGCGCACCGTCTTCCTCTCCAGTCACACGCTTTCCGAAGTGGAGCGCGTGGCGGACCGGGTCGGGATCATCCGTCGTGGGAGGCTCGTGGTTGTCGAGGCCGTCGAGGCGCTGAAGGCCAAGGCGGTACGGCGGCTCACGCTCGACTTCGAGCGGCAGGTTCGGCCTGAGCTCTTCGCCGATATGGAGGGGGTGCACGACGTGATCGCCGATGCCACCAGTCTCTCCGTCTCGATTGACGGGCCGATGCGCGAAGTTCTGAGAGTCGCGATGGAGAACGGCGTGGTGAGTGTCGACACGATCGAAGCCGACCTCGAGGAGATCTTCCTCGACTACTACCGCGAAGCCGAGCCGGAGAGTGCGGCTGTCTGATGCTCGCCAACGTCTTCACCAAGACGCTCCGCGACCGGCGGCTCGGCATGCTCATTGGCGCCCTCGGTGTCGTCTCGGTGGCGGTCTTCGGACTGGCCGCCTACTCGGACCTTGATGAGACGATCGCCGAGCTCTACGGCTCGATGCCCGACGCCTTCGTTGCCATCCTCGGGGTCGGCGACATAGCCAACGCGGGGACGCTGATCATCGGCGAGATCGTCAACCTGATGGGCCCGATGGTCCTCGGGGGTCTGGCCATCTCGATGGGGCGTGCCGCAGTCGCGGGAGAAGAGCGAGACCGAACACTCGGAGTCCTCCTCGGTAATCCCACGAGCCGGCAGAGTGTCGTCCTCTCCAAAGCTGGGGCGATGGTCGTCCTGGTGGCGGCGGGCTCGGCGGTCTCGTGGGCAGGCTCCCATCTCGTTGCCGTGGCTTTCCAGACCGACATGACCTCACTTCGATTCGGTGAGGCGATGGTCCACGTGGCGGCCATCTCCCTCTTCTTCGGTTTTCTGGCGCTGTTCATCGGCTCTTGGACCGGAAGGGGGGCGATGGCGTCCGGGGTGTCGGTAGGTCTTCTCATCTTCTCCTTCCTGGCCGCAGGTCTGCTGCCATTGGTGGAAGGCCTCGAGAACCTCGCCAAGGCTTTCCCCTGGTACTACTTCAACTCGTCACAGCCATTGGCCAATGGCATCGATTGGGGCCACCTGTCGATTCTCGTGGGAGCAGTGATGGTGCTGGGGCTCGGGTCCGTCGTTGGTGTGAATCGCCGCGACCTCCGCGCCGGCGAGGGCTACGACGGGCTGCTCGAGCGTCTTCGCGCCCATCCTCTCACCGAGAAGATGGCCCGGCGGCTCCAAGGGAGGGCAAACGTCTCGTCGGTTGCCGTGAAGACCGTCTCCGAGAACCAGATGCTCGTAGCGATCGCCGGGATGATCATCGTCTTCACCGCTCTCGTGGTGGGCCCGATGTTCAACGGGCTGAGCGGGGTCCTCAAGGAGCTCTCCGAAGCGATCCCCGAGGCGCTCGTGGCGCTGATTGGCGGAGCCGACATGGCGACCCCGGAGGGCTGGTACCAGACGGAGGTGTTCAGCATCACCGCGCCGGCCGCCCTGATAGTGGTGACGGCAATGATGGGAGCACGGGCTCTGGCAGGCGAGGAAGAGGACAACACGATGGACCTGCTCCTCACCAACCCGATCACCCGTCCCCGTGTCGTGTTGGAGAAGGCTGTGGCGTTGGTCGTGATCGCCTTCGCGCTCGGTGCCGCGACCTTCGTAGGGACAATGGCAGGAAGTCTGATCGGCGGCTTGGGCATGTCATGGGGAAACGTCGCTGCCGCCAGCCTTCTGGCCACCCTGCTGGGGATCTTCTTCGGGTTTGTCGCGCTTGCGACAGCCGCCGGAACCGGCAGCCGCCGTGCTGCGGTGATGACGGCTTCAGGAGCAGCGTTCGTCGGCTATTTCGCCAACGCGTTCTTGCCCGTGAGTGCCAGCCTCTCTGGCTGGGCCAGGCTCTCCCCGTTCCACTACTACCTGGGCGGCGATCCGCTGATTGACGGGCTGGACCTTGGAAACGTGGCCGTCTTGACTTCCCTTTGCCTGGTTGCGTTGGCCCTGGCGGTACCACTGTTCCAAAACCGTGATGTGCGAGCCTGATCGACTCCCCTGTGACCCGTTCAAATAGGATGAGCGCGGCCCGACGCGAGGAGACGACATGGGGGACGTGATAGGCACCGTCCTGGGCGGCCTTCTGGCCGGCATCATCATCGGCCCATTGGCCAGGCTGGTCCTGCCCGGGAAACAGGACATCTCCTTCGGAATGACGATTCTGGTGGGCGCGGTCGGTGCGATCGTCGGGGGCTTCATAGCTCAGGCCATGGGCGTTGGAGAGACTCCGGGAATCGACTGGATCAAGCACTTCATCCAGATCGGTGTAGCCGCCGGCGTGACCGTCTGGTACCTGAATTCGGGCGAGGGCGCTTCCTCGGAGTGAGCTAGACGGCCGCGATGTCGCCCGCACGAACCCTCTTTCCGAGGAAGCCGAGGCGGTCGAGGTCCAGCCAGGTCTCGCGGACAGAGTCACCCAGGTCCCGAAACGTGATGCCAAGCTCGCGTCTGACCTTGGTGTTGTCGACGATGTGGGGTCGCCCAAGAGCGTCCTTGAGGAAGCTGCCGGCCCCTCTCGGCTGCGCTCTCATCAGCGCCCGCAAGAGCTTCACACCGAGGAACCCGTCCATGTGGAGCTTCGGCAGCTTGTACTTGTCGCCGAGGACCTCCTCTCCCAGGGCTCGGATCTGGGCGGCTCTGACGTTTCCGGCTGCGGTCAGGTAGCGGCCTGAGGCCGAAGGAATCTCCATGGCCCGAAGGTGGGCGAGGGCGACGTCCCTGACGTCTACGAATGGCCAGTCGATTGCGACGATCACCGGTTGCGCGCCGTTGGTCATTCCGATGAAGAAGAAGTCGGTCTCATTCACTCGCGGGACGACGGATGGGCCAATGACTCCGGGCGGGTTGATCACCACGAGATCGAATCCCGGTTGCTCCCTCTCGAGATAGTCCCAGGCGGCCCGCTCGGCCTTCGTCTTCGAGTACGAGTAGGGCGACCGTTCGAGGCTGTCGCGGCTGTTCCAGTCGGCCTCGGTGAACACACCCTCCTCCGCTGGCCGCATCATGGCGGCGAATGACGAAGTCAGGACGACCCGCTTCACGGTCCCGGCCTTCCGTGCCGCGCCGAGCACGTTGAGTGTGCCGTCGACCGCCGGGTCGATCAGATCGCGCTGGGGGTTAGCGGCTCTGGCGAAGTAGGGGGAGGCCACGTGCATGACGTGGCTGCACCCGGCCGCGGCCTCGTCGAAGGCGCCGGGGTCGAGAAGGTCGGCCTCATGGAGGGTCAGCCGCTCCGTGGCTCCTTCGAGGCCCATGAGGACATTCGCCAGGATGCCGTCGGTGGTCCGCGTGGTCCCGTGAACGGTGTATCCGGCGGTGAGGAGCTGGGCGACTATCTCGGATCCGACGAATCCGGTCGCCCCGGTGACGAGGACCTTGGACTGAGTGACGGTCACAAATCGAGGTTAGGTGTCGTGGCCGAAGTCGAGGCTGCCCCGGGAAGTCAGAAGCGGTAGGCCTCGGGGGTCGGCCTGACCGGGCGGTCCAGCCACATGGGGCGACGGGTTCCGTCCGGTCCTGGCCCCGGCCGCGTCATCGAAAGCCACTGTTCGAACACCTGGGTGCTCTTGTTCGTGTCCACGACGACGTCCCCGTAGCGATCGTCCGGCCCGGCCGGTGAGAGTGTCACCCTTTGGTGCCAGGCGTGCATCCCCGACACCGGGTCTGGATGGACGGGGAAAGCAAGGTTCTGGTTCACGCCAGGGTCGCGCCACCAGATGCGTGACGAGTCCGGATCGTCCGACTCGAACGGCTCGATTCCCTTGAGCTGGCGCAGACGCCACTTGCCCTCCCCGATCTGTTCGACATCGACGAGCGCGGAGCTCCATCGTTCGTTGCCGGCGTCCTCGTTCTGACGCCAGCGGCCCATGTGGTGTGACGCCGCCACGACGCCGGGACGGATCCCCTCGGTTCGCCAGGCTCGCATCACGTACCAGCCGATGTCGGTCGTGATCTTCACCGCATCACCAGTCTGGAAGCCGAGGGCATCCGCGTCGATCGGGTTCATCCAGAGGGGGTGGCCGTGGCTGATCTCGTAGAGATACTTCGCGTTCCCCGATCTGGTGTGTATGAGTGTCGGCAGCCGGAAGATGGGAAGCAGGATCCGCTCCGTCCCACCGAGGTCCATGTCCCGCCAGTGGACGTGCGATCTCAGGTAGGTGGGGATCGCCTCGTCGCCCCAGCCCCAGTCCTCGAGGGTCTCCGAGTACCACTCCAGCTTCTTCGACGGCGTTCGGAACCCGGTCTTCACCTCCCCGTCGACTTCCACCCCTGCATCGGCTTCGGCATCGCGCTCATGAACTTCGTAGATGTCGGTGGCCACCTCGAAGGCCCCGTATTTCCTCATGTAGGCCAGGGGGTCCAGCCCCTGCTCTGATGCTGCCTGGGGCAGGCCCGGAACGCTGTTCTCGAACATCCATCCGTAGTACTCGTCCACGGACACCGGCCGGGTCGGGTCTTTCGGCGACTCGAACCACTTGCGAATGCCCAAGTCGCCGTCAGGGTCGATGTTCCAGGAGAGATCGATCCAGAACTCGGTCTCCTCCCAGACCTCGCCCGGGTTCGCCTCGTAGGTCCGGTTGTAGGTCTTGCCGTCTCGCTCGCCCGCAACACGGAGCACCGGCTGGCGAAACCCGAGCCATTGGGCGGCGTGTGTCTCGTAGGAGTGAGTGTCGTGGCGCTCTGCCGCCACACCCATCGGCAGCACGTAGTCGGCGTACCACGCGGTCTCCGACCAGGTCGGGGTGAGCGCCACATGGAGCCCGACCTTTGACTCATCGGTCAGCACCTCCAGCCAGGAGAACCCGTCGGGGTTGGTCCAGATCGGGTTGTAGACGCGTGTGAAATAGACGTCGAGCCTGCCCCGCCCCTGCTTGAGCAGGTGGGGGAGGAGGATGCTCATCTCGTGGTAGGCGAGGGGATACTCGATTGGCCAGAGGAGCTCGTTCCACCTCGAGTGCGGTGGTGGCATGTTCCAATGGGTTGGCTTGAACTTGCCCCAAGCGCTCGGAGAGAGCCCTCCCTTTGTGCCCACCGACCCGGTGAGGACGTGGAGGAACTGCATCGTCCGGGCCGCCTGCCAGCCGCCGAGGTTCCCCGACCCTGTTGCGCGCCAGGTGTGCGAGGAGAAGCGGTGACCGGCGTCGCCGATGCCCCTCGCCACCGCGATTATCTGATCTGGCTCGACGCCGCACTCCTCCGCCGCCCACTCAGGCGTGTAGGAGGCGTAGGTCTCCTCGAGAGCCTCGAGGAAGGACTCGAACGTCGGCTCGCGGTCGGGGAACCTCCTCTCCATCGAAGCCTCCCAGTTGACCCACCGCCTGATGAACCGACGGTCTATGGCGTCCCATTCGAGGAGCAGGCGCGCGATGGCCAGGAATAGCGCTGCTTCGGTCCCGGGCCACGTGGACAGCCAATGGTCCGACATGGATGCGGTGTTCGACAAGCGGGGGTCGATCACGGCGAGTTTCGCACCGTTCTGTTTCGCCTCCATGATTCGCTGGGCGTGCGGGTTGAAATAGTGGCCCGTCTCCAGATGCGCCGATAGCAGGAGGATGAACTTGGCATTGGCGAAGTCCGACGAGGGTCGGTCGTAACCCGACCACATCGCGTAGCCAACGCGCGCTCCAGACGAGCAGATGTTGGTGTGTGAGTTGTGGCCGTCGACACCCCACGCCTTGAGAGTCCGGTCCATGAACCCGTCCTCGCCGGGACGCCCCACGTGGTACATGATCTCGTCCTGGCGACCCTCACGGATTGCCTTTCCCATGCGCCCTCCGATGTCGGCCAGGGCCTCCTCCCAGGTCACTCTCTCCCACTCGCCCGAGCCTCGCCGGCCCTTCCGCCGGAGAGGGTGGAGAATTCGCTCCGGGTCGTAGACCTGGTTGATCGTTGCCGGCCCCTTCGCGCAGTTCCTGCCTCTCGAGCCGGGATGCTCGGGATTGCCCTCGAAGCGGCGGATCTCGCCGGTGTCCTTGTCGACGTAGGCGAGGAGCCCGCAGGCCGACTCACAGTTGAAACATGTGGTCGGGACGAGGCGGAACCTGTTCTGCTTCCGTTCCGGCCAGGCGTTGGCATCCCACTCCACCCAGTCGTCCCACATCTCGGGAGGGGGGTAGTTGGTCAACTCCGAGCCGGGAGCGAGGCGGGGGATCTCGGGGGCAGTCATCAGCTCAACGGCACGCTTTGGCCGGCTCGAACGAAGGCATCGTCTGCGAGGAACACACCGACCATGGCGCTCGAGCCTCCGAATACGAGGACGCCGGCAGGCGCTTCGAAGCCGAGCCCGAGCACGGCGGCCGCGAGGGGGATGACGATCAGAAGCAGCTGGCCCGTCCACCACTGGCGTGCGTACGCACCTTTGATCATGTGATGCATGGCGGCCGTGGCGTTGGCCGTCGGGTGAGAGGCCCGCAGCTCCAGACCGGTGATGACCCCGACCAGCCCCGAACCGGCGAGCATCACCCATGTCGCCGGCTCAACGGGCACCGCTGTTGCGAGCCCGGCGATCAGAGTGGACCCGCCACCCACCGCCATCCCCGCGCCGACCATGTGCCAGAGAAGCAGGCGTGTCTGCCAGAGATCCCGTCCCTCGGCTTGGCCGAAGAGGTACGCCGTGTAGCCGGCAACGGCGAGCCCCAGCCCCGCCGATGCCCATATCAGCAGGTCGGGAGGACCATTCCCGAGGGCACCGGTGAGGAACCAGATGCCGAG
>JBFFIL010000032.1:0-8849 GCA_041556535.1 Acidimicrobiia bacterium
GCGATGATTGCGTCTCCGAATTCGGAGGTCTTCACCTTGGTTGCCCCCTCCGTGAGTCGCTCGAAGTCGTAGGTGACGGTCTTGGCTGCAATGGCTCCGCTCAGCCCTTTGATGATCAGGTCGGCGGCCTCGTCCCAGCCCATGTAGCGGAACATCATCTCCCCAGAGAGAATCACCGAGCCGGGGTTGACCTTGTCCTGGCCCGCATACTTCGGCGCGGTTCCGTGTGTCGCCTCGAACACCGCCACTCCGGTGTCGTAGTTGATGTTGCCTCCGGGTGCGATCCCGATGCCACCTACCTCAGCTGCCAGTGCATCCGACAGGTAGTCGCCGTTCAGGTTCGTGGTGGCGATCACGTCGTAGTTCCTGGGACGGGTCAAGATCTGCTGGAGCATGGCGTCGGCGATGACGTCCTGGACGAGGAGCTTGTCGCCGGGATCACCGCCACTGTCCTCCCAGGACACGGCCACATCGGAGAACTCCTCCTTGACCAGCTCGTATCCCCAGGAGCGGAAGGCGCCCTCGGTGAATTTCATGATGTTCCCCTTGTGGACCAGCGTCACCGACTTCCGGCCGTTGGCGAGGGCGTAGTTGATGGCCGCCCTTATCAGCCGCTTCGAGCCGGTCACCGAGACGGGTTTGAGGCCGAGGCCCGAGTCCGGCCGCACGTCCCACCCCAACTCCTCCTTCATGAAGTGGAGCAGCTTCTTGGCGTCCTCACTGCCCTCCTCCAACTCCTTGCCGGCGTACACGTCTTCGGTGTTCTCTCGGAAGATGACCATGTCGACAGCGCCCGGGTCCTTCACGGGCGAAGGGACTCCTTCGAACCAACGGACCGGCCGGACACATGCGTAGAGATCGAGAAGTTGGCGCAATGCGACGTTGAGCGAGCGGATGCCTCCCCCGACCGGGGTCGTGAGTGGTCCCTTTATGCCGACCAGGTACTCGCCGAAGGCGTTGACCGTCTCGTCGGGGAGCCAGGATCCGTTCTCGTTGAACGACTTCTCCCCGGCCAGGACTTCCAGCCAGTCGATCTCTCGCTCGCCGCCGTAGGCCTTCTCGACTGCCGCGTCGAAGACGCGGACTGCCGCTGCCCAGATGTCGGGCCCGATGCCGTCCCCTTCGATGAAGGGAATGATCGGATCATTCGGGACTTGGAGGCCGTCAGGCCCCATCGTGATAGGTGTGCCCATGTCAGAAACTCCTGGAGAGGTGTACGAGATTCGAGCCTAGCCGTGCCCCGATCTACGACCTCCGGGCCTCCGCTGCGGTTAGGGCATTGCACAAGAGCATCGCTCTGGTCATCGGCCCGACCCCGCCCGGTACCGGTGTGACCGCCCCTGCGACTTCGACCACCGACTCGAAGTCGACGTCGCCTACCAGCCCAGCATCGGTCCTCGTGATACCGACGTCGATCACCGTCGCTCCCGGCTTGACGTGGTCCGCCGTGATGAGCCCGGGCGCGCCGGTGGCCGCCACGAGGAGATCGGCCTCCCCGGTGTGCTCGGCCAGCCTTGCGGTGCGAGAGTGCGCCACGGTGACCGTGGCATCGACTCCCTTCTCGGAGAGCATCATCGCCAGAGGGCGCCCGACCAGGAAGGATCGGCCAACGATCACCGTCCTCGCTCCCGAGAGCTCGATCCCGTAGTGGTCGAGCATCCGCAGGATCCCGCTGGGTGTGCATGGCCTGAGCCCCTGCCGCCCCAGCATCAGCCTGCCGAGGTTGAACGGATGGAGCCCGTCGGCATCCTTGGCCGGGTCGATTCTCGCCACGATCGCCTCCGCGTCCAGGTCCCCTGGCAGTGGCAACTGAACGAGGATCCCATCCACCTCGTCGTTGGCGTTCAGACCGTCGATCAGGGCCTCGAGCTCACCCTGGGACACGGTTGCTTCCAACTCGTGGTGAAACGAACGGATCCCGACCTGGCCGGCGTCGTGTCTCTTGCCGCGCACGTACGAGTGGGAGGCGGGATCGTCTCCGACGAGGACCGTCGCGAGCCCCGGGACGTAGTCCAGGGCGTCTACAGCGGCAGCCACTTCTTCTTTGACCACCGAGGCCACAAGCTTTCCGTCGAGGATCGTGGCGGTCATCAGTGCTTGAAGTGCCTCATCCCGGTGAATACGAGCGCAATGCCATGCTCGTTGGCAGCGTCGATGACTTGTTGGTCGTTCACTGACCCGCCCGGTTCGACGACGGCGGTCACACCCGCCTCGGCGAGGGTGTCGAGACCGTCCCGGAACGGGAAGAAGGCGTCCGAGGCCGCGACCCCGCCCTTTGTCCGGTCCCCCGCCTTCACGACTGCGCGCCGCGCGGCCCCTACCCGGGACTGGTCTCCCGCCCCGACGCCCACGGCCTTGATGCCGTTGGCGATGACGATCGCATTGGACTTGGTATGTGCTCCGACCGTCCAGGCGAACCGGAGAGCCTCCATCTCCTCGTCACTCGGTCCCCGCTCGGAGACCACCTCCCAGTCCGTGATGGCAACGCGGTCTCGTGCCTGGAGCAAGAAACCGGACTCGACTCGTCTGTAGTCCTGGTCATCGTGGTTGGGCGGCGGGGCGGTGAGCACCCTCAGGTTCTTCTTGGCAGAGAGAGCCTCGAGCGCGTCCGAGTCAGCCCTGAGCGCGACCACGACTTCGACGAACTTGGCGGCGATCGCATCGGCCGTCTCCGCGTCGAGGGTGCCGTTGATGGCGATGACACCTCCGAAGGCTGCCAGAGGATCCCCATCCCATGCCTGTTCGAACGCTTCGAGAATCGACTTGCCCGAGGCCGCACCGGCTGCGTTCGTGTGTTTCACGACCACGACCGCGCCTTCCCCGAGGGCGGCTGCGAGACGCCAGGCCGCTTCGGCATCGGCGTAGTTGTTGAACGACATCTCCTTGCCCTGATGCTGTTTCGCCCTCGACCACCATGAGGCGACGCCTTCCTCCTGGTACAGGTGAGCGGATTGATGAGGGTTCTCGCCGTATCGGAGGCCGGTCACATGGCGCAACGGGAGCACCAGGTCGTTGCCAAGCCAGCCCACGATCGCCCCGTCGTAGGAGGCTGTGTGGAAGAACGCCTCCGCGGCGAGACGACGGCGAAAGTCGTTGTCGGGGCCACCCGCCTCGATCGCGGCGGCAACCGCCGGGTATTGACCGGGTGACACGACGACCGCTACGTGCCGATGGTTCTTTGCTGCCGCTCTGATCATCGCTGGTCCGCCGATGTCGATCTTCTCGATTATCTCGCTCTCCGTCGCGCCAACGTCGGCAACGGTCTCGGTGAAGGGGTAGAGATTGGCAACGACGAGGTCGAACCGCTCGATGCCGTGAGCAGCCATGTCGGCGTCGTCTACTTCATCCCTCGCCAGGATTCCCCCATGGATCTTGGGGTGAAGCGTCTTGACCCTCCCGCCGAGTATCTCGGGTGCGCCCGTCAGATCGCTCACCCTGATCACCTGAATTCCCGCGGCCTCGAGCGTCGCGGCCGTCCCCCCGGACGAGACGATCTCATAGCCGGACCCGACGATCCTCCCGGCGAACTCGACCAGGCCTGTCTTGTCGTAGACGCTGATCAATGCCCTCACGCAGGAACCACCATGACACCTTCAGAGTCGATCTCTCCGTTGACGAACGCCCTGACGATCTCTGGATAGAGGGTGTGCTCCTCGACCTGGATGCGGGCATGAAGCGTCTGGACGGTGTCGCTCGGCTCCACCGGCACGGCGCGTTGGGCCACGATGGGGCCGTGGTCGACCTTCTCATCGACTACGTGGACGGTGACACCGGTCACCTTCACACCATGTGCGAGCGCATCCTCCACGGCATTCGCCCCCGGGAAGGACGGCAGCAGCGACGGATGGATATTGAGGATTCGCCCGGGATAGCGATCGACGAAGCCTCGAGCGAGAATCCGCATGAACCCGGCGAGGACCACCCCTTTACAGCCGTGTTCCTCCACGACGTCGGCGAGAGCGGTGGAGAAGCTGTCGCGATCGGGATAGGCGGACCAGGGCACGACTGCCGTTTCGACCCCCGCCGACTCTGCCCTTGCCAGCGCCCGCGCACCAGGGCGATCGGAAGCCACCAATCGGATTCTGGGAAGAAGGTCGGGGCTGTCGAGGAGAGCCTGCAAGTTGGTACCCGATCCCGACGCGAGTACTGCGATGTCGATCTTGCCCTCCACGACGACTCTACGGCGGAGTGTAGGGGCGAGGTCACACGATGCAGACAACGTCCGCAAGGGCTTTACGATCGCCCGACGATGTCCACCTATGTAGACGTCCCTGCCCACGATTGGGATGCCTGGGCAGAGGAGAACGATGCGATCGTTCTCGACGTGAGACGGCCCAACGAGTGGGTGCTGGGGACGCTGCCCGGCGCCGTTCTCATGACCATGCACGAGATCCCCACCCGGCTCGGAGAGCTCCCTCGGGACCGGGCGATTCTGGTGGTCTGTCGATCGGGGAACAGAAGCGGGAAAGTCGCCTCGTACCTCGGGAACAACGGGTACGAGACGGTGGCAAACATGGCCGGTGGAATGAAAGCCCTCGGACTTCAGCGCTAGCCCGCGGAGCCTAGGGTGAAGGTCGACATGCGCAAGTGGATGGTCCCGGCCGGCATCGCGATCGTGGTGATCGGGCTGGGAACGGTCGCTCTCCTGAGGGACCCGGTCCAACTCGACCCCAACACGCCTGAAGGCACCGTTCAGGAGTACCTGGCAGCCATCTCCGTGGAGGACTACGCCCGGGCGTTCGACGTGCTGCATCCAGCGTCCTTCGAGGGTTGCGACCCTGATGACCTGGCGCGATCGGCACCAAGGGAGCCCTTCTCTGCCACCTTCAGCAGCGAGCCGGGGTTCTTCGGCGGGCGCGACTTCGTCGAGGAGCGGCCCCCGGGCTTCGAACCGACCGCCCCCGACGAACGGGTTAACGTGATCTTGCGCTTCGGCGGAGATGGCCCGTTCGACTCCGGATGGGAGCAATGGGAGAGCTTCGGGTTGATCACGGACGACGGGTTCTGGTGGATCGTCGGCGACCCCTGGCCATACTTCAGCTGGAGTTGTAGACGAGGAGACTTCTAGTGGAATTTGCCTTTGCCGTGCTGCCGCTGCTGGTCGTCGTCGCGATCATCGCCGGCATCGTCGTCCTGGTCCGAAGGGGACGCGGTCAGACGGAGGCGGCGGGCGGCGACTACATCCCTTACCTGCTGTTGGCGCTCGCGGTCGGAGTGGCTGCCTTCTCGCTGGCCGAGTTGGCGCAAACCGCCACGCGGAGCGACATCGTCTTCAACCCCGCGGCCCAGGTCGCATCGGCTCTCGCCGGGATCGTCGTGGCCACACCGGTCGCCGTGCTGCTTTGGCGACGGCAGCAACGACGACGTCAGGAGTACCCGTCGAGCGGTGGCTGGACCATCTACCTGGCGCTGATGGAGGCCGTCTTCCTAGGCGTCCTCGTCAGTGGGGCTGCTGCTCTGCTCGAGTGGGCATTTGGCAACGCCGACGCACCGACCTGGACCGACGTTCTCGTGTTCGGCGGGGTCGTGGTCCTCCATGACTGGGCGTCCAGGGCGACCCCGCCTCGCTCGCAAGCTGCCGAGCTGCCCCGTGTGGTTGGCTCCGCAATCGGGATGATCACGACCGCCGTGGGCGCGTCCGGGGTGCTCTACGTCATCTTCGAGAGGGCCTACGCCACCGTTGCGCCCGTCGTTGCCGGTGGAGACCTGTGGCAGTGGCTCTCGCTGCTGCTCGTGGGAGCCCCGGTGTGGTGGTATCGCTGGTGGAGACCGTGGGCGGGCGACCCGACAACTCCTCGGAAGGGTTGGCTGGCAATCGTCTCCTTCTTGGGACTCTCCACACTGCTCGCAACATCGGTGTTCACGGTGATCCAGGTGCTCGCCTGGATGTTCACCGACGTCGGCTCGAGCGCCCGTCACTTCGACTTCCTACCTGCGGCGCTGTCCGTCGGACTGGTCGCGACCTTGCTCTGGCTGCATCACGCCCGACACATCGGGCCAGCCCGGGAAACGACCAGGCAGGCCTACGAGTACTCGATGTCGGCCCTCGGCATGGTTGGGATGGTGGCCGCGGCGACCGAGTTGTCCAGAGCTGCATTCGCAACTTCCCGCATCTTCAGGACTCAGGCCGAGGACGTGATCACGTCGCTGGCGATCCTCTCCGCGTCCGCGCTCATCTGGGGCTTCTTCTGGGCGCGCGCGTCACGCTCTCCCAGAGACAAGGAAGTGACCGCCGGGCCCCGCAGGGCGTATCTCACTGGCCTCGGCGTGGTCATGGGCCTGACTGCGGCGGGCTCGCTGATCGCCACACTGGTGGTCCTGTTCCAGCAGCTGCTGGGCGCCCGCTCCGACAGCTCGATCGCCACACAGGCCTCCCTGTTCGTGTTCGCGGGAGCCGCAATGTGGCATTTGCTACGAGTGAATGCCGGGGACCGCGCACTGGTGGCGGCGCCGTTCACGGTCACGGTGATCGGCTCGGACCTCGGAGATCTGGCCGATGCGCTACCGAAGCGGGCGCGGGTGCGCCTGATCGAGAGAAGCGACGGGGTGGGGGCGGTCACAGACGAGATGGCCACCGCGATAGCCGAGGCGGTTGGCGAAACCGACTCACTCGTTTGGGTCGACACCGACGGCTTCCGGGTCGCCCCGGCCAGCTGAGCGGCTCTGATTCGAGTGGTCACCTGGCTCGTCTACAGGGTCGTGACCGCCTTCGGTTGGAGGTACGCAGGCAAGCTCCCCGACATCCCGAAGATGATCGTGGCAGGGGCGCCGCACACGACGAATTGGGACTTCATCCTGTTTCTCGGCGCTCTGAGGCACTTCGACATCAAGGTTCGCTACCTGGGGAAGCACACATTGTTCCGGTGGCCGTTCGGGTATTTCTTCAGGGCGTTTGGCGGAGTGCCTGTCGATCGGAGCAGAGCCGGAGGGGTCGTGGCCCAGGTGAAAGAGGCCTTCGACGAACAGGACGAGATGATCCTCGTCGTTGCGCCGGAAGGCACCAGGCGAGCCGCACCGTTCTGGAGATCGGGGTTCGTCAAGATCGCCGAGGGTGTCGGCGTGCCGGTTGTGTTCGCCGGGATCGATTTCCCCAGGAAGACCGTCACGATCGGACCAGCCGTTTCCTACGAAGGAGATCTGACAGGCTTCATGGACCAGGCGAGGGCCTTCTACAAGGGCAAGGAGGGCCTCAAGGCCGAATATCAGGGCCCGGTAAGGGTCAGGGAGGAAGAGGCGGGCGCCGCGTCATGACTTCTCGGCGAGACGTCTGAAGTCGTCACCCATTCCACCGGGCCCACGGCCGTAGCGGACGGCATCGCGGCCGAACCGCTCCCTGATCTCGTCGACCTGGCCGTCGAGGCGCCGGTGACGAAGGTCTGAGTCGCTCCCCGACCGCAGGAACCCTGCGTCGCCGATGTCGAGCTCGAGTTGGACCAAGTCGTCTTCCCTCAGATTCGAGACTGACATCCCGACCAGAGTCACGTGGCCATGGTTGTCTTCGAGTGCCCGGTCGAGAAGGGTGTTTGCCAGCGCCGCCAGCGCCGCGGTCGAAGCGGTGGGGGCGGGGAGTGTATGGCTGCGCGTCGCCAGTCTGGGGCCGGGGAATCGCACGCGCACGGTCAGCGTGGCCCCACACCGCCCCTTGGCCCGTAGCCGGCGACCCACACGATCGGCGAGCCCTTGCAGCACCGTCGTCAGCTCGTCGCGATCGGATAGCCCACGGCCGAGGGCCTGCTGGCTTCCCACGCTGCCGACCCTCCGCCCTCCCCGAACCGGGCGCGGATCGTGGTTCCAAGACAGCGCCCCGAGGCTCGAAGAAGCCGCCGAGCCCAGAGCAGGCTGGAGAAACCCGGGCCTGACTTCGGCGAGCTCGCCGATGGTCGAAATCCCCAGGCGATGGAGCTTCTCCGCAGTCACCTTCCCAACTCCCCAGAGCGCCTCAACCGGCAGAGGATGCAGGAAGTCGAATTCGCGTCCATGGCCAACAACGACCATGCCGTCCGGCTTGGCACGGGCAGAGGCGATCTTGGCCAGGAATTTGGTGGAGGCGATGCCGATGGAGAGGGGCAGGCCGACCTCTCGTTTCACACGACCCCTGATTGTGCGCGCTATCTGTGACGGAGGGCCCAGGAGGTGAGTGGTGGAGGAGACGTCGAGGAATGCCTCGTCGACCGAGATTTGCTCGACCACGGGTGTCGAGTCCTCGAAGATCCCCATGACCTTCTCGGACAACTCGAGGTAGTCACTGAAGTGACCGTCGACGACGACCGCTCGTGGGCAGGCCTCGAGAGCCTTCCGCGTCGGCATTGGGGCCCGAACCCCGAACGCTCTCGCCTCGTATGACGCCGCCACGACCACGCCTCTCCCAACGAGGACGGGGCGCCCCTGGAGGGATGGGTCGAGCATCTGCTCGACGCTTGCGTAAAAGGCGTCGAGGTCGGCATGGAGGATCGTCGGCTCCATGGCTCGATCCTGCCCGACGGGTGGGACAGATTCTGCGGTCGGCGCGGCTGGAGGCCGAACCGAAACTCAGCTCGCCGCGTTCTTCAGTGCGTTCCGATCGACTTTCCCGAGATGCGTCTTTGGCAATTCGTCCACGAGAAAGACGTGGCGTGGGTGCTTGTACGGCTCGAGATGGTCGAGCACCCAGTCGATCAGGTCGCTTTCACCGACCTCCCCGCCCGCTACCACGAACGCCACCGGGACAGCCAGCCCGGCAGCGTCGTTGACAGCCACAACTGCGGCCTCCCTCACCATGTCGTGGTCGAGCAGGGTGGACTCGACCTCCTGCGGGCGGAACCACTTCCCCTTCACCTTTATCGCATCGTCGGCTCGGCCGCGATGGGTCA
>JBFFIL010000033.1:0-8744 GCA_041556535.1 Acidimicrobiia bacterium
CGATGGCTCCGGTCTCGGCCTCTGCCGGGCTCTAGTGTCGGGTGAACTTCCTACCCTCGAGGGTGAACGCCCCCGGATACTGATGTTGACTGCCCGCGATGCCGTGGATGACCGGGTATCGGGGCTCGACTCGGGGGCAGACGACTATCTGGTGAAGCCGTTCGCATTCGCCGAGCTCTCGGCCAGGGTACGGGCGCTTCTGCGACGGGACACGGAGAGCGACCCGGTTCTCGTCGTCGGCCCGCTGTCGCTCGACGAAGCCCGGTTCGTGGCGACGAGGGAAGGGAAGCCGTTGGAGCTCACTTCCAAGGAATTCGCCCTGCTTCACTACTTCATGGCAAAGCCGGGCATCGTTCACAGTCAGGAGCGCCTCCTGGAGCACGTTTGGGATGAGATGGCTGACCCGCTGACCAACGTCGTGAGGGTGACTCTCAGCAATCTTCGCAAGAAGATCGGCGAACCGTCGCTCATCAAGACCGTGCCCGGCCGCGGATACAAGCTGGAGGAGTGATGCCTCACTGGCAGTCGATTCGTTTCCGCCTCTCGGTCCAGTACTCGGCAGTCGTGTTCGGTCTTGGTGGCGCTCTGCTCGGGCTCGTATACCTCGCCATCCAGCGCTGGCTTCGATCTCAGACGATGACCGGCTACATCATGTCCAACCAGCGGGTGACGCTCCGGTCCGGAGAGGTCATGAACGTCGGGGTGCTCGAGGAGGGCCAGGTTCGAGCCATCGAGTCGATCTACAACGAGATGGTCCTCGAAGAGGTAGCCCGGTTCACCGTCTTCGCTCTTGTGGCGCTCTTTCTCCTGAGCCTGGTGGTCGGCTGGGTCATGTCAGGGCGCGTCCTCAAGCCGATCGGAGAGATATCGCGTGTGGCGCGTGATATCCAGGCCTCGGACCTGAGTCGCCGGATCGAACTGGAAGGGCCCGATGACGAACTGACGCGTCTTGCCCGTACTTTCGACGAGATGCTGGAGCGTCTCGATCGTGCCTTCCGCAGCCAGAGGGAGTTTCTCGCCGACACCAGCCACGATCTGCGCACTCCGCTTGCCGTGATCCAGGCCAACGTCGAGCTGGTGCAGGCCGACCCATCCGCCACAGTGGAGGAGTGGAGGGCCACGGGCGGGATCGTCGCCAGGAATGTCAAGAAGATGGCGGTGATGATCGACGGTCTGCTGGCCGCCGCGAGACTCCAGACCGGGAGGGCCCAGGCGGTGACCATCGATCTGGCGGCCCTGGCCCGCGCCAAGGTCGAGGAGTTCGGCCCGGTGGCTTCCGATGCCGGTGTGGGCCTGGAGGTGGTTGGCGGGGGGGCGCTGGCCCAGGGGATCGAGGTGTCACTGGATCGCGCCCTCACCAATCTCGTGGACAACGCGCTGCGGGTAGCGCCGGCAGGGTCGATAGTTCAGATCGGCTCTGGCACGACGTCGGGGTGGCTGTGGCTCGGTGTCTCCGACGAGGGCCCGGGATTCCCCGATAACGGGCCGGCCGGACTTGGCCTCTCGATCGTCTCCCAGGTTGCGGAGGCCCACGGGGGCAAACTGGTCTCCTTCAGTGGTCACCGGAATGGAGGCACGGACATGGTGGTTTGGCTGCCAGAGGAAGGGTCGGGACCGAAGCCCCCGCTTCAGTCCCCGTTCGCCTGACTCGAGACGGCTTGGCGGTCCATAGAGAAGGCCCCTTAACCTGAGTAATGAGATGAGCGACACGGTGCAGACTCCCGGAGGCGATCAGAAGCCCCGGCTTCGAGGACTGGCCGGTGCCGTCGCCTACTTTCTCCTGGTCGGCCTCGTGGTGGTCGGCGTCTACATGCTGTTTCCTCCCGAGTCGCCGAGCGATGCCGTCCCCGAGACCGAAGCAACGTCGACGACGTCCAGCACATCCACGACGACGCTTCCGCAGCCCACTGTTGTGGTCGACACTTCGTCGCCAGGGTCCGGCGATGAGCCTGTGGCGGACGCGGCGGCGATCATCATCCCATCGGTGGTCCACGTGCAGACGCCCGGAGGGGTGGGCTCGGGGGTGATCTACTCCGAGGGCGGGATCATCGTGACTGCCGCCCACATCATCCGGGATGCCGAGGATGTGAGGGTGAGGTTCTACAACGGAGAGCAGGCTGATGGGACCGTCATCGGCATCGCCACAGAGGTCGACATAGCGGTGATCCAGGTGAACCGGACCGGGCTTGCGGCAGCGACGTTCTCCGTGGAGCGGCCGAGAGTCGGTCAGCTCGCCATTGCGGTCGGTAGCCCTTTCACGCTCGAGTCGACCGTCACCGCGGGGATCATCTCCGCAGTGGATCGTGCCAACTGCGATGACAACGGTCTCTGCCTCTCGATGATCCAGACTGATGCGGCGATAAACCCTGGCAACTCTGGAGGCGCGCTCGTCAATCGCCACGGTCATGTTGTCGGCATAAACGTGTCGATCTTCAGCCAGACCGGCTCGAACGAGGGCGTTGGGTTCGCGATCCCCTCCGAGACGGTCATCGCCTACGCGGAAGGCATAATCGCCGGCGCGCCGATAGAAGCCGGCTTCCTCGGAGTCCGCGGCGGATACTCACCCGGTGACCAGGCCGGGGCCCTGATCACCGAAGTCCTCGCCGGCACAGCTGCCGAGGAGGCAGGAGTCATGGTCAATGACGTCGTCATATTCCTCGAAGGTGTGTCCATCCAGGGAATCGATGACCTTGCTGCTCAGGTACGCCGACACCAGCCAGGGCAGACGGTCATGCTCGTCCTCATTCGCGAAGGCACAGAGATGACGGTCGAGGTGACTCTCGGCGAGGCGCCAGAGGAGTCCGGCTAGGGCACCGGGCGACGCGTTATGCTGGCCGCGCCCCCGAAAGAGGGGGCCTTCCCGAAGGTCAGCGAATCCGGTCCCAATCCGGAACTGTCCCGCACCTGTGAAGCCCCGATAGGGGACGAGTCAGGTCGCCTGAGCTTCGGGTCACGTGAAAGTCTCGGATGAAGGCGGAACCGTGGGCTCGGGAAGCCTCCGACCTCTTCATCCTCCGACACGGAGGATGTTTTTTGTGAGAAGGATCTCGTCGATGGCGGCATTGGCGGTGCTCGTGGCGGCCTGCACGGCTGTCGTATCCGACGTGACCAGTGGGGAGCCATCAGAGGCATCGGGCACCGGGTTCCCGGTGGCCGTGGAAGCAGACAACGGGAAGGTCACGATCGAGTCGAGGCCCCAGGCCATCATCTCCCTCTCGGCAGTAGCCACCGAGATGCTCTACGCGGTCGGCGCCGGCGAACAGGTGGTAGCGGTCGACGACCAGTCGAACTATCCGGCGGAAGCACCCACGACCGACCTCTCCGGCATCACCCCGAACCTCGAGGCGATCCTCTCATACGAGCCGGATCTGGTCGTTATCTCGTTCGACCCGGGGGACCTGGTAGATGCGCTCGGCGCCGCGGGAGTGCCTGTCTTGAGCTACACCGCCGCAGGAACGATCGAGGACGTCTACCGGCAAATGCGTGCTTTGGGGGCGGCCACGGGAAACGCTGCCGAGGCGGCAACTGCGATAAGCAAGGTGCGCGCCGGCATCGAGTCGGTCGTGGCGGGCACGGTGAGCTCAGGCGAGGGCGTGACCTATTACCACGAGATCGATGCACTGCTTTACACGGTGACCTCAGCGACGCTCTTTGGAGAGATCTACAGCCTGTTCGGAATGGTCAACATCGCTGATCCGGCAGACGAGGACGGGTCTGCCTTTGGCTATCCCCAACTGTCGGCTGAGTTCGTGGTCACGGCCAACCCCGACATCATCTTCCTGGCCAATGCCCTCTACGGGGAGAGCCGGGAGACGGTTTCGGGCCGCCCCGGCTGGGAGACGATGAGTGCGGTACGCGCGGGCAACATCGTCGAACTCGACTCGGACATTGCCTCCAGGTGGGGCCCTCGAATCGTTGACTTCGCCCGGGCGATAGGTGACGCCCTGGCCGAGTATCAACCAGATTGAGCCACCCATCCGCTCCGATCGCGCCCTCCCGGGCTCCCTGGGTGGCCGTGGGGGCGGGGGTGCTCGTGGTCGTCGGGGTTGCAGCCTGGGGAGCGCTGGTCGGTCCGGCCGGAATCAATCCCGCCCGGGCACTGCGCGCGCTGGCAGATGCGCTGCCATTGGTCGAGGTGGCACACGGCCTATCGGAGGTCGAGTTGGGCGTTCTCTACGAGATAAGGCTTCCCCGTGTCGCATTGGGTGCAATCGTGGGGTCGGTCCTCGCCGTGGCCGGGTCGGCGTACCAGGGCGTGTTCCGCAACCCGCTGGCCGACCCGTTTCTGCTCGGCGTCGCCGCCGGCGCGGGTTTGGGGGCAACTGTCGCTTTCGGAACCGGGGCCAGCGGTCCCTCCGTGGCGCTCTTCGCCTTTGCCGGAGGTCTTGTGGCCGTGGGCGCGACATATGCGCTCGGGCGCTCGGTCGGGGGCCGGACCACAACATCACTGATCCTGGCCGGTGTGGCGGTGTCGGCCTTCGCAACGGCCGTTCAGACCTATGTGCTTCAGCGAAACGTCGAAACGCTGAGAGAGGTGTACTCGTGGATCCTTGGCAGGCTGTCGACCGTGGGGTGGTCGGAGGTCCGCGCTCTTCTCCCGTTCGCCGTCATCTCGATTGGCGTGCTGGTTGCGAGCCGACGCCAATTGGACGTCCTGAGTCTCGGCGACGAGGAGGCTGCCGGCCTCGGTGCACGTGTGGTGCGGGTCAGGTGGACAGTCGTGGTGGCGGCGACCCTCGCCACGGCCGCTGCCGTTTCCGTGAGCGGGCTCATTGGCTTCGTCGGGATCATCGTCCCCCACACCGTCCGTCTCATTTTCGGGTCGAGCTACCGCGTAATCGTTCCGCTGTCCCTCCTGTTCGGCGCGGCGTTTCTGATGCTGTCGGATCTGGCCGCTCGCACCGTCGTCTCGCCGGCCGAGCTGCCGATCGGGATCGTTACTGCCTTTCTCGGCGCTCCGTTCTTTGTGCTCGTTCTCCGCTCGATGAGGTCCACGCCGTGATCAAGTGGGACAGCGTCTCGGTCGTTTTCGGAGAGACACGCGTTTTGGGCCCGATATCTCTGGAGGTGTCGCCGGGGGAGTGGCTTGGCGTCATAGGCCCGAACGGCTCGGGGAAGTCGACCCTGTTGAAGACGCCGGTTGGGGTCGTCGGGTTCGATGGCCGCGTCACATACGCGGGCTCCGTCCCCAGACCGGGCCTCGATGTTGCCTGGATGCCCCAACGGCCGCATCTGCCCGATGAGATGAGAGTCTCCGATTACGTCATGCTCGGAAGGACGCCCCACCTCGGCTATCTCGCCGGCGAAGGGGAGCACGACCTGGCCTCGGTCGCCGAGGCGCTTGATGTCCTCGACCTGGGCGGATTCGCCACCCGGGCCCTGGCGACGCTGTCCGGAGGCGAAGCGCAGAGAGTCGTCCTCGCCCGTGCGCTGGCTCAGGAGGCCCCGGTGCTCCTGCTCGACGAGCCGACGGCCAATCTCGACGTCGGCCACGGGATCGATGTGCTGGAGGTCCTCGACGAGCTGCGCAGGTCACGAGGCCTGACGGTTGTCACCGCAGTCCACGACCTCACTCTCGCGGGTCGCTATGCCGATCGCCTCGCCCTTCTGTCACGAGGTCGTCTCGACACCCTCGGGAGGCCGGCCGAGGTTCTCACCGAGGAGACGCTGCGGACTCATTACGGTGCCGACATCCGGGTCCTGACCGACCATGATGGCCCGATAGTGATACCCACGAGGCCGACTAGATGACCGACCGACCTCCCACCGAGCCGCCGGCAGCGGGAACGACACGGGCTTCCTCGCTCGTTCTGGTCAACACAGGAGACGGAAAGGGCAAATCGACGGCTGCGTTCGGGACAGCCATACGCGCCGTCGCCCGGGGATGGAAGGTCGCCGTGATCCAGTTCCTCAAGTCGGGAGCCTGGAGTGTCGGGGAAGAGAAGGTGGGCCGGGACCTCGGAATCGACTGGTGGGCGCTGGGTGACGGCTTTACCTGGGACAGCGAGAGCATGGAGGAGTCGGAGGCGATCGCCCGCCAGGCGTGGGAGTCGGCGCGCAGTCACGTCTCGTCCGGCGAGTACGACCTCGTGGTCCTCGACGAGCTGACCTATCCGATCAACTGGGGCTGGATCGACCTCGAGGACGTCGTGTCGGCGATACGGGATCGGCCCGAGTCGGTGAACGTGATCATCACCGGTAGGGACGCGGCCGACCGGCTGATAGATCTGGCGGACACGGTCACCGAGATGAGAAAGGTCAAGCACGCCTTCGACAGGGGGATCATGGCCCGTCGGGGGATCGACTACTGAAGCCCGCTCCGCTCAGACCCTGCCCGACGTGTCGTGGTCGCACTCATGCACGCCTGTCGGCTGCGAGCCGGAACAGATGGCGCGCACCCTCGTCCAAGTGGCGGAATCGCTCGTCCTTGGTTTGTCCCCGGAGCCAGCGGATGTAGATCTGCTGGAGGATGACGGCCATCTTCCAAGCTCCGAAGACCAGGTACCAGTCGACGTTGGTGAGGTTCGCTCCCGACGCTTCTCCGTAGCGCTCGACCGCTTCGCCTCTCGTGAGCCATCCATCCGATGTGGTCGGCATCATCCCCAGCTCCTCAGGGGCCTCTCCCTGATCGAACCATGAGCCCATGAGAGTCCCCAGATCAGCCAGAGGATCGCCCCTCGTCGCCATGTCCCAGTCGTAGACGGCAGTGCAGAGGCCCGGGTCGTCTGGCGACACCGCCATGTTGTCGAGTCTCCAGTCGTTGTGCAGCAGGGTGGGGCGCCGGGAACCGGGAAGGTGGTCCGCCAGCCATCCGGACAACTCGTCGGCGAGGTCGTTCTCCTCGTGCTTGGCGGCTTCCCACCTGCGTGCCCACCCGCTCACCTGGCGCTCGAGAAAGCCGTCGGGGTGCCCCAACTGGTCGAGCCCACATTCGGACGGATCGACCGAATGGAGCTCGGCCAAGGTGTCGATCACGACGGCCGAGATCGATTGGTTGAGCGCCGTGTCCCGCCCGCCTCCGAACCGGGAAGGGATCTCCCCACGGATGACCACCCCGTGCTTGCGCTCCATGAGGAAGAACGGAGCGCCTATGACAGATGCGTCCTCGCAGAAAGCGATCGCCCGGGGCGCCTTGTCGAAAGCCTCCCAGAGTCGCGAAAGGACGCGATATTCGCGGCCCATGTCGTGCGATGAGGCGGCGACTGGGCCCAACGGCGGGCGTCGCAGCACGAGCTCGTCTCCCCGGGGAAAGGTGAGGAGGTAGGTCAGGTTCGCCTTGCCACCACCGAACTGCCTTACCTCTGGAGCTCCCTCGGGAAGGCGGGGCGCGCTCTCGAGCCATGCGGTGAGTGCGTGGACGTCGAAGCGCTCGTCGGCCCTGACTTCGATCAGCTCTGCCATGAGGGAAGAGTATCGAGGACCGCGAACGCAGGGGTATACCCTCCACGGCCATGACCACCCCATTCGAGATCGCAGATCGACTCACCGAGGAGTGGGCCGACCTGTCTCCATTGGCAGCTACCGGCTATGGCATCGCAGGCCGCGACCACCTAGTGGGCGACTTCTCGCCGGATGGCTATGCGGCGAGGGCGGACTTGTATCGCGGGTACCTGTCAGAGCTGGCTCCACACCTGAGCAATCCAGACGACCGTCAGGCCAGGGCGTCCAAGATCATCGTCGGCTGGCTGAGCACCCGCATAGGCGGCTACGAAGCAGGCGATTGGAAACGGGATCTGAACCACATCTACAGCCCGTTGCAGCACATACGCGACGTGTTCGACATCATGCCGACAGCCACCACCGGGGACTGGGAGAACATCGTGGCGCGTCTCCGTGGTTTCAGCTCCGTTCTCGAGGGGTATCGGAGGACTCTCACGGCCGGTTTGGACACCGGCGACGTCGTGGCGCGGAGGCAAGCGGCCTCGGTCCGGGAACAGGCCATGGAGATAGCGGCGGCGGACAACCGCTACATCTCCTACCCCGAGAAGGCGGCCGCAGTCGAAGCGGACCCGGAGCTGGTTGCCGAAGCGGTCTCCGGCGCTCGGGACGCTGCGTCTGAGTTCGCCGACTGGCTTGGGCGCGAGTACTTGCCAAGAGCCAGGGAAGCAGATGCCGTAGGGGAAGAGATGTACCAGCTGGGCGTAGAGCGTTTCATGGGCATCTCGCTCGACCTCGATGAGACATATCGGTGGGGCTGGGACGAGGTGCAGCGTCTTCGCGATGAGATGAGGGCCACCGCCGGCGCGATCGACCGCGACGCGAGCATCGAGGAGGTGATAGATCTCCTGGAGACGGACCCGACGCGATCGGCCGCCACCAGAGAAGACTTCGTCGAATTCGTCTCGAAGGTCCAGCAGACCGCGGTT
Source organism: Acidimicrobiia bacterium (assembly GCA_041556535.1). GTDB lineage: Bacteria > Actinomycetota > Acidimicrobiia > Spongiisociales > ZC4RG35 > JAWWBL01. The sequence continues at coordinate 8,367 of JBFFIL010000033.1, forward strand.
GCTCAACTAGACGGCGTGCATTTCGACGTCCCCGACGAGTTGAAGACGGTGACTGTGAACATCGCTCCTCCCGGTGGGGCTCTTGGCGCCTGGTACGCCGGGCCATCGGAGGACTTCTCCAGAGCAGGATCGATTTGGTACGCACCGGGCGAACGAGAGCGACTTCCCTACTGGCAGGAAGTCTCGACGGCCTACCACGAAGGGTTCCCCGGCCACCACCTCCAAGTCGGGACGGCGGTGATGCAGAGGGAGAATCTCTCCAGGTTCGCGCCCCAGATAACAACCATCCAGATTCCCCAGGACAAAATCGGGCTGCTTATCGGCCCGGGCGGGAAAAACATCCGGTCAATTGTCGAGGAGTCCGGCGCCAAGATTGAC
>JBFFIL010000034.1:0-8729 GCA_041556535.1 Acidimicrobiia bacterium
CCCACTTCCGTGATCCTCTCGGACGCCACCCGCACACTGGGCCGAAACGTGCGTCGGCTCATCGCTCCCTCCCTCATCGTCTTCATCCCTGGCGGGATCCTCAGCCTCGCCGTCTTTCGTTGGACGGGTGCGGGGGACTTCGTGAACCTCGTGTTCGAAGACCCGGCTTCGCTCCAGACCCTCCCACCCGAGGCCCTGATGGAGGCCGCCGCGCCGTTCTTTCAGGCGGTTGCGGCGACCATCGCCATCCAGGTGTTCGCGAGTGTCTTCGTGTTTCTGGCCTGCCATCGGGTGGTCGTCTCCGAGCTGGAGGGCGCACCCGTGACTTCTGCGGGATCGATGCGCTTCGCGTTGCGGAGGCTCTTTCCCGCAATGACAGCGGTGGTGGTCGCTGCTGTCCCAACCATCGCTGCGCTCCTCGCCGGTTTCACCCTCTGGCTGGGTCCGGCGTCGGCGTCCAGTGGAGGCAGCGCAGCCGTTTCGCTCGTCGGGTTGTTGCTCCTGGTGGTCTTTCTCGCGCCAGGTCTGTGGCTTCTGACTTCGTTCTCGATGGTCACTGCCGTTGTCGCCACCGAGGGGCCCGGGATCGCCGCGGCCCTTGCCCGTAGCCTTCGTCTCGTGAGGGGCCGCCGGCTACAGACACTCGGTTATCTCCTGCTCGTCGGCCTCTTGGGTGGGGTTGCCGTTCAAATGATCGAGCTCGTGGCAGTCCCCGTCGCACTCGCGGGCGTGGGTGGCACCGGACTGTTCATCGCATCCGTGCTCGGCATCGGGCTCCAAGGTCTCATCGTGGCCGCAATAGCCGTGCCGGTGACACTGTGGTACCTGGACTTGCGCGCTCGGCTGGAGGGGGTCGTCAGCGACGGTCCTGGTTGATGTCTTCCAGGGCCCTTCCCGCAGCGGCTTGCTCCGCCTGTTTCTTGGACTTTCCCGTTCCCTGACCCAGGACCTGTCCGTCGACGGAAACCTCAGCAGTGAAGCTGCGGTCGTGGTCGGGACCACTCCCGGCGGCCTTGTAGAGGGGCCTCTTCCCATTCCTGGCCAGTACCTCCTGCAAGCGGGTCTTGTAGTCCTTGACTCCGGGCTGCCTCGCCTTCTCGGCTACGCGCTCGGTCCAGAGCGCAACGACCACGTGGCTGACCGCGTCGATGTCGGCGTCGAGGTACACGGCGCCGATGATGGCCTCCAAGGTGTCGGCGAGGATCGAGTCTTTCTTCCTCCCCCCGGTGCGCTCCTCTGCCGGGGCCAACTCCACGTGGGTTCCGATCTCGAGAGTTCGCGCTATCGCAGCGAGGGCCGGCTTGCTCACCACGGCCGCCCGCACCTTCGCCATCTGCCCCTCGGCGAGCTGGGGGTACTTTTCGTACAGGAGACGGGTCACCACCAACTGCAGCACAGCGTCGCCGAGAAATTCGAGACGCTCATTGTCGTTGCGTGACGGGTCGTCGGCACTGACCGAGCGATGGGTCAACGCCAGCTTGAGCAGCTCCGGCCGCGCGAACCGATGGCCGACTGCCTCCTCGATGCTCATTCGCGGAGTTGGGACTCGAGCCGCCCCGGAAGATCACTGACGGCGGCTTCACTCGCCATTGCGAGGGCATTCGCAATTCCGGCCCTCGACGAGGAGCCATGAGCGATGATCACTACCGACCTGACACCCAGGAGATGCGCTCCACCGTAGGTCTCGTGGTCGAGCATGGCCTTCACCCTCGCCACTGCCGCGAGTGCTTCCGAGCGGGCCCCTTCGTCCAAGCGCGACAGCTCTTCGGCGACATAGCCGGCGACGAGCCGGGCGATCCCCTCGGTCGTCTTGAGCAGGACATTGCCGGTGAAGCCGTCGGTCACGATCACGTCGGCCTTGTCGACAGCGAGATCGGTGCCCTCGACGTTGCCGATGAAGGTGATCGGAGCCTCGTCCAGGAGGTCGTGCGCCGCCTTCTCGATCTCCCGACCCTTCCCCTTCTCCTGTCCAATGCTGAGCAAACCAACCCTGGGCTCCGGAACTCCGAGCAGGACCTGGGCAGCGACCGAGCCCATCACCCCGAACTGGGCGAGCTGGCTCGGGCTGACATCTATGTTCGCGCCGGCGTCCAGCACGAGAGTGGGCGTGCCCGGAGTAGGGAAGATGGTTGCTATCGCCGGCCGAGAAACGCCTGCGAGTCGCCCGATACTGATCGCAGCCGCCGCCATGGCCGCCCCTGTCGAACCGGCCGAGACTATCCCGTCCGCATCCCCGGAGTCGACCAGTTTCGCGGCAACGTTTATCGAAGCTCGCGGCTTCTCGCGGAAGGCCCGGGCAGCATCCTCCCCCATCGCGATGACGTCGGGTGCGTCGACGATGGGAAGGCTGGCGCCCTCGTCGGCGAGCTCGGCTTCGAGGATCGGCCGATCCCCGACGAGAACCACGTCAATCCCGCGGCGCGACGCCTCGACGGCGCCCTTGACCGTCTCAGTGGGGGCAAGGTCGCCCCCCATTGCGTCGAGGGCGATGCGGGCCACGGCTCTAGCTGGTCTCTATGACTTCACGGCCGGCGTAGGTGCCGCACTCCCGGCAGGCTCGATGAGGCAGCTTCGGCTTGCCACACTGCTCGCAGGCGACGGCCGACGGCGCTGAGACTTTCCAGGCTGCCTTGCGACGCCGGGTCCGTGAGCGCGACATTTTCTTCTTGGGCACCGCCATCGGGGGCACTCCTTGGCTTATGGGGAATCGAACAGATCTTTAAGGACTGAGAACGGGGAGTCGGAGTCATCCCCGTGCCCGTCACAGGGCTCATTATTCAAGTCGGTTCCGCAGATTGGGCAAAGTCCCTTGCACTCCTCCATGCAGAGAGGCGCCGAGGGAAGGGCCAGAGCCAGCTCATCACGGGCCGGAGCCGCCATGTCGACTTCCCCGTCGCTGACCCCGTAGCCATCCTCGTCGGGCTCAAGGGAAAAGTGCTGGGAGCCGGACACATCGATGGTGTCGGACCATCCCCTCAGGCAACGGACGCACGTGAGAGCGGCGCGGGCGGTCGCAGAGTACGTGGAGTGAACACCGTCGGTCGTGCCGCGGACCACACCAACGACTCGCATCGCACCCGCAACGCGGGTGTCGCCCAGGCGAAGATCGACTATCTCCGATCCAGAGAATTCCCGCTTCTTCTCGAGATGCCCGACAACGTCGGAGACGTCGACTTCGAGCCCGGGCGCCACTCCGGCCGTCTACAGAGGAACGTCGGGCGGCTTGGGCCGGGCTTCGTGAAGCTCCCCACGCGCCGCCTGGACCTGGGCCATGATCTGAACCAGCTGCCCCTCGACACGTTGGAGCTTCTGTTCCACGTCGTCCTCGGTTTCGAGCCGGAGTCGCCGTGCATCCCCTTCGGCGCGCCGGACGAGGATGTTCGCCTCCTCGACAGCTTCGGCCACGATGTTCGAGTCCGCGACCAACTCGTCAGCCGCCGCCCTGGCCTTGTCGAGAAGGTCTCTGGCCTTCTCATTGGCCCTCGAAATGAATGCCTCGCGCTCCCGGACCATCCAACGGGCCGCGCGGAGCTCGTCGGGAAGTGTCGTCCTGATGGTTTCCATCATCCCCAGGAACCACTCCCTGTCGACCAGGGCGTTCGAGGACAGAGGCATCGCCTTTGCCTCGTGTAGGTGGACTATCACCTCGTCTACCAGATCGATCAGGTCGTCGGTCTCGGACGTGGAGACATCCACGACCACCTCGGTCTCGGTGTGGGTCGTTTCTTCCATGTCGGCGTTCATGCCAGCTTCTCCTTGAGTGCATGCTCCACCACGTCGGGGACCAACTCTGTCATCGATCCACCGAGCCGGGCTACCTCCCTCACCAGCGATGAGGAGATGAAGGCGAACTCGGGTTTTGTCGGCATGAAGACCGTTTCCATTCCGGTCAGATGCCGATTCATCTGGGCCATCTGATTCTCGTACTCGTAGTCGTCGATCGTTCGCAGGCCTTTGACGACGACATCGGCCCCGACCTCGCGGGCGTGATCCACGAGGAGGCCGCTGAAGATCGTCAACTCGATGTCATCTCCGTGGATCCTGCTGAGCATGTCGAGCCGCTCCTCGACAGAGAACATCGACTGTTTCGAGGGGTTCTCGACCACCGACACCACGACGCGGTCGAACACCGCCACGACCCTGCCGATCACATCGGCGTGACCGTTGGTGGGCGGGTCGAAACTCCCGGGGCACAGTGCAGTGGTCATCGGTCTGTCGTCATTGCCTCTCGTACCGCAGGATTCTCGTATCTCCGTAGCGCTTATCGGTGGCAACCGTCCAATTTTCGGGAGCTCTTGGAGCCGGCTCACCATGGCGCCGTGACACGACGATCTCTGCGCTGGGCAGCAAAAGGCGGTCCAACAGAGCCAGATCCCGGGTCATCTCCGAGGCGGGCTGGGACCACGGCGGGTCCATGAAGACCAGGTGAAACGGCCCTTCCGCCCTGGCGAGGTAGCCCTGGACCGACGCGGCCACCACCTCCCCGCCGAGCCCGACTGCCTCGACGTTTGACCTGAGCGCCTCCAGCGCCTTTCTGCCCTTCTCAACGAACACCGCCGAGGCCGCTCCCCGAGAGAGAGCTTCGAGGCCGAACGAGCCGGAGCCGGCATAGAGATCCGCAACCGCGGCGTCGACCACCCATGCACCTATCGAAGAGAACACCGCCTCGCGGACGCGATCGGTCGCCGGTCTCGTACCTTCGGTCTTCGGTGCTTTCAGGGTTCGGCCGCGTGCCCGGCCTCCGATGATCCTCACGACACGAACAGCCACTCGACGCTCTCTCCGAGCATCGCCCTCACCTCGTCTGCCAGCTCGGGATGAGCGGACAGGTCGGGGTCCGAGTCCACGAGCCCGAATGCGTCACGCCTTGCCTCCACGAGGAGCTCGAAGTCGGTGAGGATGTCGGCCAGCCGAAGGTCCTTGACTCCTGACTGCCGGGTTCCGAACACGGTCCCTTGACCTCTGATCCTCAAGTCCTCTTCCGCCAGGCGGAACCCGTCGTTGGTCGAGGTCATGGCCTCGAGACGCTCTTCTCCTTCCGTCGTCGTGGGATCGGCCAGAAGAACACAAGTGCCCGGATGCCGCCCACGGCCAACCCGGCCACGGAGTTGGTGGAGTTGGCTGAGGCCGAAACGGTCTGCGTCCTCGATCACCATCACAGTCGCATTTGGCACATCGATGCCCACCTCGATGACTGTCGTCGAGACGAGCACATCGACATCCCCTGCGCGGAACGAAGCCATGATCGACTCCTTTTCTCGGGCGGGAAGCTGGCCGTGAATCAGCCCCACCCGCAAGTCGGCCAAGACCGACGAGAGTCGCCGATGCTCCGCGGTTGCCGACGCTGCCGCGACCTTTGCGCTCTCTTCGACCAGGGGGCACACAACGAATGCCTGGCGACCGACTGCTACTTCCTCCCGGATGAGATCCCACGCCTTCGCCTCGGCCGATCGAGGCAGCAGGTGCGTCGCGGTCGGGGCCCGCCCGGGTGGCATCTCGTCGATCACCGACACGTCGAGATCGCCGTACAGGGTCATGGACAGGGTCCGCGGAATTGGCGTAGCGGTCATGATGAGCAGGTCGGGCTCTGCCAGGTCGGCCTTCTCCCTGAGTTGGACCCTCTGTGCCACACCGAACCGATGCTGCTCGTCGACCACCGCAACACCGAGGCTCTTGAAGTGCACACCCTCCTGGATCAGAGCGTGTGTGCCGACCAGGAGATCGACCTGACCGGTGGCCACGTCGGAAAGCAACTCCTTCCGGGAGATGTCCGGGTGGTAGTTGGTGGCCGCCATCGAGCCGGTGAGCAACGCCAGATGAACCGCAGGGCCATCTTCCTCGAACAGGCTCTCCATCCCCAGGCTCTCGCCCGGACCGACGAGTCCCGGAGAGAGGCCGGCTTCGGCGAGAAGGCTGCGCACCCCGAGGTAGTGCTGCTCGGCCAGCACCTCCGTCGGCGCCATGATCGCCCCCTGCCAGCCGCCCTCGATGCCGTGGAGAAGTGCTGACACCGCGACGACGGTCTTACCCGACCCGACCTCGCCCTGCAGAAGACGATGCATGGGATGCGGCGATCGGAGATCAGCCTCGATCTCGCCGAGAACCCTGCGCTGGGCTCCAGTCAGGCTGTAGGGCAGGCCGTCGATGAAGGCGGAGGCGAGCTCGCCGGAAGGCTCATGGGCCACCCCCACCGCGTCCAGCATCTGCCTTCTCTTCTGCAGGGCGAGGGCAAGCTCCAAGCGGAACAGCTCGTCGTAGACGAGCCGCTTCCGGGCAGGCGCCACCTCGTCGGTCGACTCCGGGAAGTGGATCGCGCGAAACGCCTCATCTCTCCTCATCAGGCCGTGCCGCTCGAGGAACTCGGGAGGGATCGTGTCATCTATCGGGCTGGCGCGGGTCAATGCGTTGTGGATGGCACGGCGGATGGTCCCGACCTTGAGTTTGGCGACCCTCGAGTGAATGGGCACGACCCGACCGGTCATCAGCGCTTCGCTGGGGGAATCCAGGACATCCACGTCGGGGCTCTTCATCTGAAGGGCGCCTCGAAACGATTCCACCTCGCCAGACAGCGCCACCATTGCACCTTCGGTCAGCTGGTTGAGTCGGAACCTCTGGTTGAACCAGACCGCCTTCATGACGGCCGTCTCGTCTGCGATATGCGCCTCGATGATCAGCAGCCCGCCCCTCGGGCGCCTCTGCTTCACATCGCGGACCTCTCCGATCAGGGTCACCTCGCTTCCTATGGGCGCGCGGGCGATCGGGGACTTCTGGGACCGGTCGATGTAGCGCAGCGGCACGTGATGGAGAAGATCAGCGATGTTTCCAATCCCAAGCTCGGCGAGTGCTACGGCGCTCTTGGGACCGATGCCCTTCAACTCACTGGTCTCGATCCCAGCTAGGCGCGCTAGCGAAGCCATGCCGACGAGGGTAAATCCTGAGTGGGACTTGAACCGGTCGGCAGCTATAATTCCATCCCGGTCCTCACCGGTCCCCTACCCACCGGCACCCCAGGAGTTTCGAGATGTCTTATCGCTGCGAGATCTGCGGCAAGGAGCCGAGCTTCGGCAAGTCCGTGAGCTTCTCCCACAAGCGCAACAATCGCCGCTGGACGCCCAATATCCAGAGAATCCGGGTGAAGCACGGGTCGAACACCCGCCGCGCCCGAGTGTGCACGTCGTGCATCAGGGCGGGCAAGGTTGTAAAAGCCTGAGCATGGACCAGGGCGTCGTCAAGACCTACGACCCGGTGACCGGTGCAGGAATAGTCGTCCGCGACACCGACCGGTCCGAGGTCTTCCTCCGTCCCGGCTCCTTGAAGGGCTCTGTGTTCCGCAACCTGCGGCAGGGTCAACGGGTTCTCTTCGAGTCTGTGACCGAGGACGGACGGGACTTCATCTCCAAGGTCCGGCTGGGACAGGACGGCTATTAACGCCCCCAGCCGCTATCCACTAATGTCGCTCGACCTAGAGCGATAGGAGGCTCAACTTGGTCCAGGCATTCGTCCTGATCCAGACGGAGGTCGGCAAGGCCGCCGTCGTAGCAGAGGAAGTTCGGCTGATTCCCGGTGTCGACAGCGCCGACGACGTGACCGGCCCCTACGACGTGATCGTCAAGGCCAGCAGTGAAGACGTCGACTCCCTCGGCAAGCTGGTAGTAGCGAAGATCCAAGCCGTGGACGGGATCACGCGAACCCTCACCTGTCCTGTAGTCCACCTGTAGCCCGGGTACACACCCAGCCGGAGCGCTAGCCGAGCTTCGAGGCGATCGTCCCGGCGCTGCGCAACGCCGTCCCATCGCTTCCGGCCGTCGAGAAGATCCTCGCCGCGCCTGCCTCGGCCTCTTCCACCATGTCGGCGTACAGACGCGCCCGCTCGATCGGCGGATCGATCCACAGATAGGCGGCCATCGAGCCGGGGATGGTGTTGACCTCATTGACCACAACCTCCCCGTCCTTCTCGAGGAAGTCGATCCGGGTGATGCCACGGAGCCCCGCCACATTCGTCACCCGGGCGGATAGTTCCCGGATCGTCTCCCGCTCGGCCGGGGTCAGGCTCGCCGGCAACTCCCGACCCCCGCTGACCTCACCACCCCAGGCGAGGTACTTCTGGTCGTAGGAGTAGATGCCCCCCTCGGCCCTCGATGGTGCCTCCACGGCCGACATCTGCCACTCGGGGTAGGTGCGAACGGCTACCTGCAGGTCGCGGCTCCCGGCCAGGAAAGGCTCGACCACCGCACCCTGGTCCAGGAACTGTGACGTTGCCTTCAGAGCGATCACGGTCTCCCAGTCGTCGGCAACCTCGATCCCGATCGACGAGCCACCGAACCGCGGCTTGACGATGAACGGCCCGGCGAAGTCCGGAGGTCCCTCCGATCCGGTTGCCACGAGGGCGCGGGGAAGAGTCGGTAGGTGGGCGGCTGACATCGCGGCACCGAAGGCGAGCTTGTCCATTCCCAATGCCGACGCGGCCTGGCCGGGGCCCGTGTATCGCAGCCCGGCCAGGTCGAACATGCCTTGCAGTGTCCCGTCTTCGCCCGGGCCGCCGTGGCACGCGATGAGCACCGCGGAGATCTCCAGGGGCTTCTTCTTGAGGGCGAACCCCAGGCCTGGAGATGGGACGAAGCCGATTTCACGAGCCTTGCGAGGGACGCCGTCGGCGAAGTCCACGGCTTCCATCCCGGCGTCGACCAGGAACCACTCCCCCGACTTGGACCAATAGACAGGCTGAACCC
>JBFFIL010000035.1:0-8676 GCA_041556535.1 Acidimicrobiia bacterium
CGATGCAAGGGCTCGCCGAAGGGGCTCCTGTTATTCGCGACGACAAGGCTGGCCAGGGCGACAACAAGATCTTCGACTGGGAGATCGGTGACAGGGCCGGGACCGACGCCGCTTTCCAGCAGGCCGATGTCGTGTCCGAGATCGAGATGCACTATCCGCGGTCCCACCCGTCGCCGATCGAGGCATGCGGGTCGATAGCGGACTTCGACAGGGCGACCTCGAAGCTGACCGTCTACATGACCACGCAGGCCCCTCACATCATCAGGGCCGCTGTAGCGCTCGTCGCCGAGCTCCCCGAGCACATGATCCGGATCGTCGCCCCCGACATCGGTGGCGGGTTCGGCAACAAGGTGCCGGTCTACCCGGGATACGTCGCCTCGATCCTGGCGTCGATCCTGTTGGAGCGGCCGGTCAAGTGGATCGAGGACAAGTCGGGGAATCTCATCTCCACCGGCTTCGCCCGGGACATCTACCTGAAGGGGCAAATGGCGCTTCGGAAAGACGGGAAGATCCTCGGGGTACGGATGAACACCACGTCGGATCACGGGGCCTTCTATTCGGATGCCCAGCCGACGAAGTTCAAGATCGGATTGCTGCACTCTGCGTTTTCCTGTTACGACGTCCCGGCGGCTCACCTCACCAACACCGGCGTGTACACCAACAAGGCCCCGGGAGGGGTCGCCTACCGGTGCTCGTTCCGGGTCACCGAGGCGATGTACTTCCAGGAGAGGATGGTTCAGGCCGCTGCCGACGACCTCGGTATGGATCAGGCCCAATTCCGGAGGGTCAACCTGGTCAAGGACGACGACTTCCCACACAGGACCGCATACGGGTTCCTCACCGACTCGGGCCAGTATGAGAAGTGCCTCGACATCGGGCTGGAGGCGATCGGCTACGAAGACTTCCTCAAGGAGAAGGAGGAGGCCAAGAAGCAGGGACGCCTTCTCGGCATAGGGATCTCGACGATGACCGAGCCCCTCGGCGCCGGCAACAGCCGGGAATACGACATCCTCGGGATAAAGATGTTCGACTCGGCCGAGCTCAAGGTGCACATGACGGGCAAGGCCCTCCTGCGCACCGGAGCGAAGACCCAGGGCCAGGGCCATGAGACCACCTGGGCCCAGATCGTCGCACACGAGTTGGGTATCCCGGCCGACGACGTCCTCGTCGAGGAGGGTGACACCGACACCGCGCCGTTCGGCATGGGGACCTATGCGTCCCGGAGCACTCCCGTCGCCGGAGCGGCGGTGGCGATGGTGTCGAGGAAGATTCGTGCCAAGGCGCGCAAGATCGCTGCGCATCTGCTCGAGGCATCCGAAGAGGACATCGAGTGGGAGCTCGGCCGGTTCTATCTCCGCGGCGATCCCGAGCGAGGGGTCACGATCCAAGAGGCCGCCATGGCTGCCTACTCCAATATCCCTGACGGTATGGAGCCGGGTCTCGAGAACAACGCCTACTACGACCCGCCCAACCTGACCTGGCCGTTCGCGTGCTACATCGCGACGGTGGAGGTCGATCCGTCGACCGGAGTGTGGGACGTCCTTCGCGTCGTCGCCGTCGACGACTGCGGCGTCCGCATCAACCCGATGATCGTCGAGGGCCAGATAATGGGGGGGCTGACCGAGGCCTATGCCATGGCGAACATGCAGTTCATCACCTTCGATGAGGACGGGAACTGCATCGGCGGCAATTACATGGACTACCTGCTCCCGACAGCGTGGGAGACGCCAGGGTTCGAGTTGCACGAGGTGGTTACACCTTCGCCTCACCATCCGATCGGTGCCAAGGGCATCGGCGAGTGTGCGACTGTCGGAGGGCCGGCTGCCTTCGTCAACGCCGTGATGGACGCAATCAAAGACACCGGCGTCCGCAACATCGACATGCCGCTGTTCCCTGACCGGGTCTTCAGCGCCATCACCGATGGGGCGGATGTTTCCGGCGCTCCACCCGTAGGGCTCGGATGATGGATTCCACTCCCAAAGAGGGTTGGCAGGTCCTCGAACAAGCCGTGGAACTGTCCCGACGAGGGGAGCGCTTCGTGCTCGCTTCCGTGGTCTGGCGGCAGGGCCCGTCCTCCGGAAAAGAGGGCTCGCGTGCCATAGTCACCTCCGACGGGTCGACCTTCGGTTGGATCGGCGGTGCCTGTGCCGAGCCGGTGCTCATCCGCGAGTCCCTGACTGCTCTGCAGGACGGTCGGTCCCGACTCCTCCTCCTGGGCATGGACGAGTACGCCGATAACCTCCCTCCTGGCATGGTCGCCGTGCCAATATCGTGCACCAGCGAAGGAGCCCTCCAGGTGCACATAGAGCCGATCCTCCCCGCACCGACGGTCGTGGTGGTCGGCGAATCCCCGATGGCGCAAACCCTCGTCGATCTCGTCGTCGACCTCGGCTGGCAGGGAGAGCTGGCGGACCCGAAGCTGCCGTTGAAGCTGCCTAGAGGCTCGGCGGTTGTCGTCGCCACTCAAGGACACGGTGACGAGGAAATCCTCTTGCAGGTCATGTCATCCCAGCCGTCTTACGTGGGTCTGGTGGCTTCTTCGAAGAGAGGGGCCGTGGTCAAGGATTACCTGACCAGCAACGGAGTTCCGGAGGAGCAGGCTGCGGCGATCCGCGTGCCGGCAGGGATCGACCTCGGCCCAACCTCGCATCGGGAGATGGCAGCGTCGATTCTCGCGGAGCTGGTTGCCGCTCGCGCCGGCGGCGGACTCGGCTCGACGTCCGTCGTCGAGGCGGTCGTGCCGGCGACGGCCATCGACCCGATTTGCGGGATGGAAGTGGCGGCAGACGACTCGAGCCGTCCCTTCGAATTCGAGGGAGAGACGTATTTCTTTTGCTGTCCAGGATGTCGCAAGACGTTCGAGGCCGATCCAGCAGCCCACGTGAGGAGAGTCCATGCTGATCACGAGTGAATTCGACGTAGCCGAGTCACCGGACAAGGTCTGGGCTTTCTTCAACGACATTCCGGCGGTCGCCGCCAGCCTGCCCGGGGCTGATCTCTCCGAACAGGTCGGCGAGGATCGCTACTCCGGAAGCGTCGTAATCGCTCTGGGCCCCGTCAGGCTCCACTTCGCAGGGCAGGCCAACGTCATCGAGCGCGACGAGGCCGCCCGCAGAATCGTCGTCGACGCATCAGGCGCGGATTCCAAAGGCCGGGGCCAGGCTGCGATGGTGCTCACCGCGGCCCTCGAAGCAAGTGGCGCAGGCACCAGGGTCAAAGTCGACCAGGACCTTCAGCTGTCCGGTGCCGCCGCGCAGTACGGCCGGGGGATGGTCCAGGATGTGACTGCGGTGCTGCTGGACCAGTTCGCAGCGAATATGAAGGCCCAACTAATGGGGCTCGAGACGGGCGAGACGGTCATCGCCTCCGCGCCCGCCGGTGGTTTTTCGATCGGCCTCAAGGCATTGTGGATGGCACTGAAGCGCGTTGCGCGGCGGTTCTTCCTTCCCTATCAGCCCGTGACGTGAGGAGTAATTCATGACACTTTGGTGGATTGGCAACATCGTGGTGTTGCTGGTTGTGGTGCCGGTTCTGGTGGCGCTTCTCAACAGGGTCCTCGCGGCTTTGGAGGTGATCCGGGGGGGTGCCCACGTGGTCCTGGCCGGCGGGGTCGGGATCATAGGGGAATTGGAAAATGTGACAGATGACCTCGCGGTAACCGACGAGACCATCGCCGAGGTGGCCAACGGGGCCGTTCGCTATGCCGGCTCCGTCGGGAAGCTTCTGGGTTAGGAGAAGACATGGATCCAGCCGCAATCGTCACCCTCGTCCTGGCAGGTCTCATCGTTGCCGCGGCGGCATTGGGCCTGATAAGGGTCATCTTTCATCTCCGGGACGTCGTGAAGACCCTCGACGCTCTCATCGGGGGGATCGATGTGATCGTCGAGAGGACGAGCACGGTTCCCGTGGTTGCTCCGTCGGTGAACGCCAATCTCGCACCTGTACGCGAGTTCGCAGAGAGCATTTGAGGAGGTGGGGATGACACAAATCGTTCTGGCATCGAATACACCCTGGGTGGTCGGATTCGGCATCGGCTTCGCCATCGTCCTGGTGGTTGTCGCCCTCGTCGTCCCGATTCTCCTATTGGCGAGGCGTATCTGGAAACAAGCCGAGGCTGTGAACGCGGGCCTTCAACTCGCGGTCATAAACACGGCGGCCCTTGCGCAACTGGAGACGACGATCGAGTCGGCAGAGGCGATAGTCGAGGGTCTCCGTCGCGGCAGGACCAGGTTGGGAGGCTGAGAGATGCTTGACGGAGTCACGCAAGATCAACTCTGGCAATTCGCCAACATCGCCGGCCTCGTCGTCGTGGTGGCGGTCGCAGCCCTGCTGACGATCCTCGTCTTGACGGTGCGCCGCATCGAGCAGACGTTCGTGATGATCCGCGACACCCTGCAGGAGGCGTCTGCCAACACAGCGGACACAGCCCTGATAGCCGAGACGGCCGCAAGGGTCGATGCTGTGCTCGTGGAGGGCTTGGAACACCACCTGTTCCTGGGCCGCGTTCTCGACCAGGTGCGCTCATGAGCGGCGTCGTCCTCACAGTCATCGACATCGTGCTGCTCGTCGCGGGCCTGGCGTTCTACCTCTTCGTCGTAGGTGGTCAGCTGAAGCGAACTGGCGAGCTCGTCGAGGAGTGCTCGGAGCTCGTCTGGGATGTGAAGCGCCATGCCGAGGTGATCGACCAGGGTCTTCGAAGCATCAATCACACCGGCCAGGTGATCGCGGGCGCCCTTCCCCTCCTTTACGACATGGGGGAGCGGATCGTCGTTGGGGCCACCTTCGACCACGACGAGGCTGCACATCGGCCGCCGGCCGCGCCGGCGTCTGGGACCCGCCGATCCAGGCTCCTCGAGTCAGTGGGTTACGACCCGGACTGAGCGACCGGCCGACCCTCGACGTTTTGGGCGATCATGGCGGCGCGTCATCGCCCGCTGCGGCCCAAGCGACCGGAAACAGGGTGTGAGTCCCGTCGATGCCCTTGAGTTCGACGTTGATCGGCGCCCCTAGCTCGATCTCGGAGCTGTTGACGATCTCTGCCGTCGTGGAGGACGCGAGGATCTCCTCACCGCGGGCGGCGGCAGCGACTCGGGCCGCCTTGGACACCGTCAGGCCGATGTAGTCGTTCGTCCCTTGAACCACATCTCCCGTGTGAACGCCGGCGCGGATGCTCAGTCGCACTCCCTCCGATCCGGTCACGGCGCGCTGGGTGTCTATCGCGGCGAGCAGCGCGGAGGTGCCTGACGGGAACACGAACATGCCGCCGTCACCCAGGGTCTTCACGACGGACCCACCGTGGCCCTCGACGATCCCCCCGACAGCCTCGAAGTGGTCGGTGATGAGGGTGGACCACTTCTCGTCCCCCATCGACTGCGACATCGCTGTCGAGTCGACGATGTCGGTGAACAGGAACGTCGCAGTCCCCAGAGCCGTGGCCTTGAGAACCTTCGATCCCGCGGCAGTGTCGATCGACGTCAACAGATCGGAGAGTGTCCTGGTCAACTTCACCGGGAAGGACTGGCCCTCGGGTTGGTCGAGATGGGCGATCGAACTGTGAATCTGGGCTATCCGCCATCCGTCTGCAGTGCGCACGAGACCGAAGGTGGTTCGTACCGGAAAACGGAAATCGGCGTCTCCGAACGTGGCGTGAAACACCGCGTCGGCAAAGGCGAAAGCCGAATGGTCGAACGCGTCCACGCGGAGACGCTCTATCGCGAACGACAGAGTGTCGGGCTCTGAGGTGTCCCGTGCCATCTGGAACCGAACCGCCTCCGTGCCAAACCGGAGCTCGTCCAGGCCTGTGCCTACAACCGACGACGACTCGGGGACGAAGGTCTCCATGATGCCGTCTACGTCCTTGGCCCCGTAGCGCTCCGCCATGCGATAGACGACGGCGCGCACCTCGGCGACGGCCTGTTCGACTGTCATGTCCCACCTTTCGCTTTCAGAGCCACCGCATCCAGTATTGCCAATAGAGCTCGGGCGAGACGACGTGCTCCGCCAGTCATCGGGTGACCCGGCTTGCGGCGGGGGTCGGAGGCTGTCTCATCGGATTTGCTGACCTATGCGTCGGGCGGAGCATCGCGGCGTGTCGTGAGCGGTTTGGCCGTGGGCGCCTGGTAGGAGCCGATCCACTCTTCCTTCCATGCGCGGTCGAACTGCTCCGGGTTGCAGCTCGGGTGGTACATGGCGATCAGCTCCTCAGTGATCCTCTCTCGATGTGATGGAGTTCCGCCGGGAATGACGTAGTGGGCGATAGACAGGTTCCACTTGCCTCCAGCGCGGTCGATCCAACTCTCAGATTCAGGGTGCCGAAATGGCAGCCCGATGGCGGAAAGGTCATCGGCGTGGCCCAGGTATATGACTTCGAACCGTTGCGACCCCGGGGCCTGCGGTGTGACGATCGCGAAGATCCCGGGCCCCGGAGGAGGGCGCCAGCCGCCGAGGACGCGTGGACCCTCGAAGGAGTAACCGCCAAGGGTGCCCAGTCTTATCATTGGAGCTCCTCCAACTCCTCCTCCTCACTCACCGACTCGGCCCATGCCACGGGCCAGGGGGGAAGCCCGGCGCGTTCGGCGGCCCGGGTGAACAGCTCGATTGCCTGTTCCACAGCTTGATCCGGCGTCGACGCCTCGATCACCATTTGGGCCGAGTAGCTCATCGAACCGATCCCGCTGGCGATACCCCCCAAAGGGGCGACGGCGTCGGCGAGCTCAACGATCTCTTCCCGTTCCAGAGGGCGGTCACCGTCGGCTCTCACGGAGATGCTCCAGCGCACTGTCGGGTCCTAGCGAATTCGGGGGAGTTGCTCGGCGAAGGCTTCGAGGCTCGCGAGGTTGTGCCCGGACCATACGAGATCGATGTGGGGGATCGCCACCGACATCCCGAGGCTCTGCCATCCGCGAGAGTCAGCGCTTCGCTCCAGGGGGTTCATCCACACGATTCGATGGCTGAGCCGCCCAAGCCGGTCGAGGGCATCGTCGAGGACGGCCGGGTCACCCCGGTCCAGACCGTCCGAGCAGATGACGACGATGGCCCCCCGGGCCATCCCTCGTCGGGCATAGGCGCGCACGAAAGTGTCGAGTGAGGCTCCGATCTGGGTTCCACCGGCCCAGTCGAGGACTTCCTCGCCGGCACGGGCAAGCGCCTCGTCGACGTCGCGGTGCCTCAGCGACGATGTGATTCGCGTCAGTCGCGTCCCGAAACAGAAGACTTCGACTCGCCCTGCCCCACGCTTTGTCGAATAGGCGAACTGGAGGAGATTCCTCGAGTAGTCGGCCATCGATCCGGAGATGTCGAGGATGAGGACGAGAGGGCGCTGGCGGCTTCTCCGCTTCAACCAGGCGAGATCGCCCGGGTCACCGTGATTCTGGATCGTCTTGCGTGCCATCCGACGCAGATCGAGGCGACGGCCCTTGGGGGCTCCTTGCCGGCGGCGGGTGGCCCGGAGGGGCGGGGCGACGCGGAGAGACTTGATGATCCGCCGTATCTGCGTCAGCTCCTCTTCTGTGCAGTCGGGGAACGCCTTGGTGCGGTTGACCATGACAGCGGCTGCGGCGGCGCCGAGTCGTGACGGCTGATGTTCCGTGTCGTCGATGTCCTCTCCAGACGGGACCGTGACAACCGACTCCCTTCCCCGGACGGCAGTCATCGCCTTCCTCGTTTCCAGGTCGTCGGTGTCCACGGCCCCGAGGAAGAAGCGGCCGAATACTTCGTCATAAAGGGCGATCTGCGCCAGGCCCCGCGTGAGGGTGATCCGACCCGCCCAATAGACGTCCTCGAGTTTGGCGGGGTCCAGTTCGGCTATAGCCGAGGCGAAAGTGAGAGCGTCACCCGTGCCGACGTCGAGCCCCTCATCTCGCAGAGCGGCGCAGAACTCGACGAGGACCCGGGTCGGATCGCGGTCAGGCGACGCCAACAATGTCCCCGAGCCGCCGCTGCACCACCTCGAGGTCGTCGCGCTCCTTGACCACCGAGCCCAATGTGTCCGCGGCGGAAGCGTCGTCGAGGCTCCCGGACCCAATGGCCTGGAGTGCCTCGACCCAGTCGAGGGTCTCGGCCACGCCCGGTGGCTTGGCAAGGTCTAGCTGGCGCAGTCGGTTGACGGCCGCGACCACCTGGGTGGCGAGCTCGTCGGTGACCTTCGGGATGCGGGCCCGGACGATGTCCTCTTCGTGATCCGGGGTCGGATAATCGATCCAGTGGTACAGGCAGCGGCGCTTGAGCGCGTCGTGGAGCTCCCGTGTCCGGTTCGACGTGAGAACGACCAACGGGCGGGTGTCGGCTTCGATCGTCCCGATCTCGGGAATCGTCACCTGGAAGTCGGAGAGGATCTCGAGGAGAAACGCTTCGAATTCGTCATCCGCCCGGTCGATCTCATCGATCAAGAGGACACATTGGTCGCCGGCGCGGATCGCGGCGAGAAGAGGACGCTCGAGCAGGTACTTCTCGCCGAACAGTGTGTCCACGGTGTCCTCCTGGGTGAGGTCGGCCTCGGAGAACGCCCTGATCTGAAGCATCTGCCGGGCGTAGTCCCACTCGTAGAGAGCCTGGCTCGTGTCGATCCCCTCGTAGCACTGGAGCCGAATCAGCCGTCGCTCGAACACGGAAGCGAGCGTCTTCGCCAGCTCTGTCTTGCCCACGCCAACCTCTCCTTCGAGGAGAAGCGGCCGCCCC
>JBFFIL010000036.1:0-8667 GCA_041556535.1 Acidimicrobiia bacterium
AAAGCACTCCTCAATGGTTGGGCCTGTCATTGTGCCACACCCGCCGACGCAGACTGCTAGCCGACGGGCCCGCCCATCTCGCTGACCCGGCCTGCGATGATCTCCCTGACCTGGTCTCGGAGGTCGCCAGCGTCGGCCTGGGTCAACCCCTCGGTCTCGATCGCCTGGCCGATCACGACTTTGGCCGGCCCGCCCCGCACCCACGGTGTGCCAGGCGGCATGGCCTCGAAGGTGCCATGGATCGATACGGGGAGGATGGGCAGTTGCCCCGCCACAGCCATCGTGAAGGCGCCCTTCTTGAACCGCTTCATCACGCCGTCTCGAGGTCGGGTCCCCTCCGCGTAGATGATGAGGCTGCGGTTCTTGGCGATCAACTCCTTGGCCTGTTTGTTGACGGTCGCGTGAATGGCGCCGCGAGCGGCCCGGTCGACCTCGATGATCCCGACCGCCCTCATCCCCTGGGCGAGGATCGGCACCCGGTACAGCTCCTTCTTGGCCAAGTAGCGGATTGGGATCCCCGTTGCGCGGAAGCAGGCCATGATGTCGAGCGTCGAGAGGTGGTTCGAGACCACGACATAGGACCTCGTGGGGTCGATGTGCTCGCGTCCTTCCACTTCAAGCGTGCAACGCGCGGCCAGGAGCCATGTTGCACTCCATGCCTGGATGACTCTGTCGATCCAACGTGACGTGTCGTTGACCATGGCGAAGAGCATCACGAGTGGCACCGCGACGACTGTCGCCAGGGCACCGACCAGCCAGGTCGTGACCGTCCTGAAACCGGTGATCGGCCATCGCATCGGGCGAGGGTAGTTGTGCGGCATTTAGCCTGATCCCGTGGACAAGGAGAACCTTCGGCGCAGGATGAAATCCGCCGCGGCGGTGGAGGATGACACCGGTCGCCGGGTGGCATCCGCCCTTTTCGTGTGGATGTCGGGGCGGCTCCCGGGGACCGTAGCCGCGTATCTCGCCATGCCGGATGAGGTCGATGTGAGCTCGCTCTTCGAGCGGCTGGCCGGCTGGCGATGGGCTCTGCCCCGGATCGAGGCGGACGGCACCCTCACCTTCCGGGACAGGGGCGTGCCGCTGGAACGGCATCGGTTGGGCATGGACCAGCCGATCGACCAGGGGCCTGAAATCCCGATCCATGAGATTGACACCTTCCTCGTGCCCGGGCTGGCCTTCGACGAGACCGGTGCGCGGCTCGGCCGCGGAGCCGGGTATTTCGACCGCGTCCTGGCTCGGCGAAGAGGCGACTGCGTCGCGGTTGGCGTCACCGTCGAGGCCAGAATCGTCGAGGCGATCCCCGTCGAGCCTCACGACCGGAAGGTCGACTGGCTCGGCACCGAGGTCGGCGTCAGGGAGTGCTCGCCCAGGAACTGACGCGCTCCACCGCAATGGCGATGGCCGGTCCCTCGGGTGGACGCTCTCGATACTGGGCGTACTTCGACACCAGGGCTTCGCGCGCCGCCTCCCAGACGCCGTCTCGGTCATGGATCTCGGCGAGCCCATCGATCCGCACCCACCACAGGGCATCCCAGTCTTCGCCGTAGTGATCTACGAGAAGGCTTGCTCGGGGGTTGTGACCGATGTTGGTGATCCGCTGCAGGCGTGTCGTCGTCTTCGGCTTGTGGTCCACCATGGTCACGACGAAGTCGCCTGAGAGGGCGAATGTGACGGGGACGATGTGGGGCGAGAGAGCGGGTGTGAGCGTGGCGAGATGTGCGATCGGCGCAGCGGCCAGGCGGACAAGAGCCTCAGCTCGGTCCATGCGCACCGTTGAGGAGAGGGTCGATCGTCTTCCACACGAGGTTGGCCCACCGCTCGTGCCCCTTGGCGCTCACATGGAAGAGATCGGCCGCCCACAGTGAGCGATCCTTGTACCAGATGTCGAGATCGTCGCTTCGCTGGTCCACAACAGTTGACCCGTGTCTTTCGGCGACTTCCCAGTGGATTTGGTCGAACATCGAGGCACGAAGAGAGATCATGTTTCGCAGAGGCGGGTAGAGGCGCGGGATGGTGCCGAGGTCTCCGACGCCGCTCTGGACCACGGCTGCTCCGGTTTCGGCCAGTGTTCCGATCAGGTGGTCCAGGTCGCGTTCGAATCTGCGCAGAGGCACACCCTTGATGGCGTCGTTGGCGCCGACCGAGACGAACACCAGATCCGGCTCGAAGTCGACTGCATGCAGTGCCTGCGAATCAACTAGGTCGCGTACCAACGCCCCGCCGACGGCGAAAGATCGCATCTCGACTCTGCGGTCGTTCGCCAGACGGTCACAGACCCGGCTTATCCAGATGTCTCCGGGCCCGTCGACGCCGGGAGCCGTGACCGATGAGTCTCCGAGGACGGCCACGCGGATGAGCGGATCTCTTGGATCTCCGAACTCGCTCGAGGCATCGAAGTCCGGGAGGTGTGGGGAGGGTTTAAGAATCGCGTATGCGGCTTCGAGGGCGATCAGGGCCGCGCCCGCCATTAGCCCCTTAGAAACGAGTCTCGCCACCATCCCGCTAGTTTCGCACCGGATCCAGGCTTTTCAGCCTTTGGCAGCTTCGCGCTCGATCCTCGCCTTGAGCCCGAACCGTCCCTTTGTCTCGGTCAGGTCGACGAGGGCTCCCACGGCGTTTGCGAAAGTGGAAGGGTCGTCGGGGTAGAACTCGAACTCGTCGCCAGAGATGTCAAGCGAGAACCTGTAGATCGAGGTCCTCTCGGCGTGAACTTTGTGCAGAGGCCAGGACCCGAGACGCCGACGGCCGGCGGCGACCCTGAACCGCCCATCCTCGATATCGATGAGGACGGTGCTTGGATCGAGGTTCGGCCCCTGAAGCCTTCCCATGAACCGCGCCATGTCCTGCAATGTAGTCCTTGTGCGGGCACGGCGTGAGAGAAGAGGGGGCGTCCAGCGGTAGTGTGTCGTGGTCCACCCATGACCGACGACGCCTCCTTCAGTCTCAACCACAAAGTCCGGTTCGTAACGGCTACCACGCTGTTCGACGGTCACGACGCGTCCATCAACATCTTCCGGCGGATTCTCCAAGCGTCCGGTGCGGAGGTCATCCATCTGGGGCACAACCGAACCGGCCTCGACATCGTCGAAGTGGCGATCGAGGAGGACGCCCACGCAATCGCGGTCACGTCCTATCAGGGCGGGCACATGGAGTTCTATCGCTATCTGCGCGATCTGCTGGTCGAGAGGGATGCGGGTCACATCCGGATATTCGGTGGAGGTGGCGGGACGATCCTTCCCGGGGAGGGAGCAGAATTGGCCGAGTACGGGGTGACCCGCATCTACTCCCCCGACGATGGGCGCGAGCTGGGCCTGCAGGGGATGGTGCGGGACATGCTTGCGAAGTCCGACTTCGCCACGGGCCAGCTCCCCGATGACTTCTCGCTCGACTCACTCACTGTTGACCAGCCGGCGATGGTGGCGAGTCTCGTCTCCGCGGCGGAGAACTACGGAGACAAGTACGAGGACGTATTCGATGAGATCGAGGCCAGGGCAGCGAGGTCGCAAGCACCGGTGGTGGGTGTCACCGGCACCGGCGGCTCGGGCAAGTCGAGCCTGGTCGACGAGTTGATACGTAGGGCGCTTCTCGACTTTCCGGAGCTGCGACTGGCGGTCATCTCGGTCGATCCGTCCAAGAGGAAGTCCGGAGGAGCGCTTCTCGGGGACCGTATCCGGATGAACTCACTCCCGCATCCACGCGCCTACATGCGATCACTGGCTACCAGACAGGCGAACCTGGCCCTGTCCCCGCACGTTCAACAGGCGGTGAACGTCGTCAAGGCGGCAGGCTTCGATCTCGTGATCCTCGAGACCTCCGGGATCGGCCAGTCCGACACCGAGATCGTCGACTTCTCCGACATCGCCATGTATGTGATGACACCCGAATACGGCGCCGCGACCCAGTTGGAGAAGATCGACATGTTGGACTTCGCCGACCTGGTGGCGATCAACAAGGCCGACAAGGAGGGCTCTCTCGACGCCCTACGCGATGTGCGCAAACAGTGGAAGCGCAACCACCAGGACTTCGAGGCCGTTGACGTGGACCTGCCGATCCATCTCACCGTGGCGTCTGACTTCAACGATCCGGGCATCAATCGACTGTATGAGGCGTTCATTGGAGCCCTCGCCGGCCTGGGCATGGGCCTTGAGTCGTCGCTGGATCTCCCAACCGCGGACGAGGCCAAGCTGCACGTGATACCTCCGCATCGGACGAGGTACCTCGCCGAGATCGTCGACGAGGTCCGCCGCTACAACAGCTGGGCTGCTGATCAGGCTGCGGCGGCCGATCGCCTCTACAAGCTCGAAGGAGCCCAGGACGCCACAGACGAGGATCTGTCGGAGGCCATCCAGGTTGTCCGCGAAGAGCTGGACGTTGCCAGTGCACGGGCTCTGGATCACTGGGACGCGATGGTGGCCGAGTACTCGGCCGACGAGTTCATCTACCACGTCAGGGGTAACGAGATCAGGGTCCCACTGCATCACGAGACTCTCTCGCACACCCAGGTCCCGAAGGTCGCCCTACCCAAGTACAGGTCGTGGGGAGACCGTCTGGAGTGGCTGCTTCAGGAGAACGTCCCGGGTGAGTTCCCCTTCGCTGCCGGGGTGTTCCCGTTCCGGCGCCAGGCCGAGGCTCCGGCGCGCATGTTCGCGGGTGAGGGGCCACCCGAGCAGACCAATGCCCGTTTCCACTATCTCTCGAAAGGGATGCCGGCGAAGAGGCTTTCGACCGCCTTCGACTCGGTGACTCTGTATGGCGAGGACCCCCACATCCGGCCGGACATCTACGGCAAGGTGGGCAACTCGGGAGTGTCGATGTCGACACTGGACGACGCGAAGAAGCTCTACTCCGGCTTCGACCTCTCCGACCCGGCCACGTCCGTGTCGATGACCATCAATGGCCCTGCTCCGATGATTCTCGCCTTCTTCATGAACACCGCCATCGATCAGGCATGTGAGTCCTATATCAGCGAGCACGGCCTGTGGGATGACGTGGAGTCCAAGATCGGTCGGATCTACGGCAACCGGAAGCGGCCGGAATATGCCGGGGACCTTCCCGAGGGAAACGAAGGGTTGGGTCTCCGGCTGCTGGGCGTGTCCGGTGACCAGGTTCTCCCCGAGGAGGTCTATGCGAGGCTCAAGGCAGAGACGCTGTCGAGAGTCCGCGGCACGGTCCAGGCGGACATTCTGAAGGAGGACCAGGCTCAGAACACCTGCATCTTCTCGACCGAGTTCGCCCTGCGGATGATGGGGGACATTCAGGAGTACTTCGTCGACAACTCGATCCGGAACTTCTACTCGGTCTCGATAAGCGGGTATCACATCGCAGAAGCCGGGGCGAACCCGATCACCCACCTCGCCTTCACGCTGGCCAACGGGTTCACCTATGTCGAGAACTACCTGGCCCGGGGGATGGACATCGACGACTTCGCGCCCAATCTCTCCTTCTTCTTCTCGAACGGGATCGACGCCGAGTACGCCGTGGTCGGGCGAGTGGCCCGCCGGATCTGGGCCAAGGCGATGAAGCACAGATACGGCGCCGACGAGAGATCGCAGAAGCTCAAATACCACATCCAGACTTCCGGCCGCTCGCTTCATGCACAGGAGATCGGTTTCAACGACATCAGGACGACCCTCCAGGCCCTGTACGCGCTGTACGACAACGCGAACAGCCTTCACACGAACGCCTATGACGAGGCGATCACGACGCCGACCGAGGAGTCGGTGCGGAGGGCGCTGGCGATCCAGTTGATCATCAACTCGGAGCTGGGCCTCAACAAGAACGAGAATCCGCTCCAGGGGAGCTTCGTCATCGAAGAGCTGACCGACCTCGTCGAGGAGGCGGTGCTGATGGAGTTCGAGAGGATCAATAGTCGCGGGGGAGTGCTTGGTGCGATGGAGCGCCAGTACCAGAGGACGAAGATCCAGGAGGAGTCCCTCTACTACGAGCAGCAGAAGGAGTCGGGCGACTACCCGATCGTGGGTGTCAACACGTTCCTGTCGAAGGAAGGCTCGCCGTTCGAGATGCCTCGAGAGCTGATCCGCTCGACCGACGAGGACAAGGACCGCCAGATCGCCAATCTTTCAACATTCAAGGAGAGGAACGCGGATCGAGCCCCTGATGCTCTCACAGCCCTTCAAAAGGCCGCGGTCGACGGCAGCAACGTGTTCGAGGCGCTGATGGAGACGGCCAAGGTCGCCTCGCTCGGGCAGATGAGCAGGGCTCTGTACGAGGTGGGTGGCCAGTACCGCCGCAATATGTGATGGCAAGAGCGGAGTATGCCGGCCCGCCCACAAGTCTCGAGAGGTATGAGCAGCTGGTTGTCACAGTTCCCGGACTCGAGCGGAAGGGCGCCGCCAACCCTTACACGTCGGTGAATGGGTGGATGCAGTCCTTCCTCGACAAGGAGGGAGCGATCTCGATACGTCTCGGGAAGGACGATCTGGAGGAGTTCCTGGAGAAGCACGACACCGAGCGGCCGGTCCAATACGGCTCGGTGATGAAGGAGTTCGCTGTCGTTCCGGAAGATCTCCACGGCACGGACGACCTGTCCGATTGGTTCGCCCGGAGTCACGAGTGGGTGAGGGCACTGCCTCCGAAGTAGCAGTGGCAACGGAGTGGGCGTCGACACCGCCTGGCACGGGGTCTTTGCGGGCGGGCGTTACTCTTTCTCGCTCACATGGCCCGAAACATCCCCGACAAGCCGAGTCTCGACGGCCTCGAGTCCAAGTGGGACGCCCGATGGGAGGCCGACGGCACATATCGCTTCGATCGCTCGAAGACCCGTGGCGAGATCTTCGCCATCGACACGCCGCCCCCGACCGTGTCAGGGTCTCTTCACATGGGATCGGTGTTCGGGTACGTCCAGACCGATGCACATGCCCGTTTCCGGCGCATGTCCGGAAAAGAGGTCTTCTACCCCATGGGTTGGGACGACAACGGTCTGCCCACCGAACGTCGGGTCCAGAATTACTACGGGGTCCGTTGTGACGCCACTCTCCCTTACGATCCCGACTTTTCCCCTCCCGAAACAGCGCACGATCCGCCGATCGAGATAAGCAGGCGCAACTTCATCGACCTCTGTCATGTCCTCACTGCCGAAGACGAGAAGGTGTTCGAGGGCCTGTGGAGGGCAATCGGCCTTTCCGTCGACTGGACCCAGACCTACGCGACCATCGATCACCACAGCCGGAGGACGTCGCAGAAGGCGTTTCTCCGGAATCTGGCGCGCGGCGAGGCCTACTCGGCCGAGGCTCCGGTCCTCTGGGACGTGGACTTCCAGACCGCCGTGGCCCAGGCCGAGTTGGAGGATCGGGAAAAGAGGGGCGCCTTCCACAAGGTCGCGTTTCACAGGGCCGGGGGGGAGCCCGTGTACATCGACACCACGAGACCTGAGCTGATCTGCTCCTGCGTCGCCCTCGTGGCCCATCCCGACGATGAGCGCTATCAGGACCTGTTCGGGTCGACGGTGACCTCACCGGTGTTCGGCGTTGCCCTTCCGGTTATGGCCCACGACCTGGCAGAGCCCGACAAGGGGACGGGTGTCGCCATGATCTGCACGTTTGGCGATACCACCGACGTCACCTGGTGGCGTGAGTTGGACTTGCCGACCCGGGCCGTCATCCAGCACAACGGCCGGTTTCAGGACGAGACGCCCGACTGGCTCTCGGGAGACGGCGCAGAGGCTTACACACAACTCGCCGGTCTCTTCCCCAACCAGGCGCGCAGGAAGATGGCAGAGCTCCTCGAGGAGTCCGGGGACCTCGAAGGTGAGCCGCGGGAGATCACCCACCCGGTGAAGTTCTACGAAAAGGGCGACCGTCCCCTCGAGATAGTCACCAGCCGGCAGTGGTACATCCGAAACGGCGCGCGCGACAACGCCCTCCGCAGTGAGCTACTGGGCCGCGGGGAAGAGCTGCAATGGGTCCCTGAGCACATGGGGGTTCGGTACAAGCACTGGGTCGACGGCCTCAACACCGACTGGCTCATCTCCCGTCAGCGTTTCTTCGGCGTGCCGATCCCGCTCTGGTATCGCCTGGACGCATCCGGTGACCCCGAATACGAACATCCGATGATCCCGGACGAGGCCGAGCTGCCCATCGACCCTTCATCAGATGCGCCGTCGGGATATGACGAGTCCCAGCGTGGTGTTCCAGGGGGGTTCGTGGGAGATCCCGACATCATGGACACCTGGGCGACTTCGTCGTTGACGCCTCAGATCGCCGGGCACTGGGACGACGACCCCGATCTGTGGGCGCGAGTGTTCCCAATGGACATCCGGCCGCAGGGCCCCGACATAATTCGGACCTGGCTCTTCTCCACGACGGTGAGATCCCACTTCGAGCACGGGGTGCTCCCCTGGAAGACCGGGACGATCAATGGGTGGATCCTCGACCCCGACCGGAAGAAGATGTCGAAGTCGGTGGGCAATGTCGTTACGCCGATGCCATTCGTGGAGGAGTACGGGGCCGAGGCGGTGCGATATTGGGCATGTAAGGGGAGGCCGGGCACCGACACCGCCATCGACTTCGGTGTCATGAAGATCGGGCGGCGGTTGGCGATCAAGATCCTCAATGCGGCGCGGTTCGCCCTGGGGTTCACCGTGGCGGATGTCCCCCTGTCGGCGATCACCGAGCCGATCGACAGATCCATGCTCGCGGGCCTGTC